>DATLUO010000084.1 GCA_035533075.1 Pirellulales bacterium
GTTCAGAAACATTTGAATTGACCTTTGCCTGATGCCTGAAACCTGACGCCTGATGCCTGAAACCTGACGCCTCAAATGGTGGGCCGGCGCTCGCGAGCTCGCTGGTCCCACCCTACAATCTCACACGACCGCCGGTGCCGCTCCCACGGCCTTGTTCAGCGCCGGCATCAGCTCTCGCGCAAACAACTCCATGCTCCGCAGCCAGCTCGGCTTGTCGTCCCAGTCGTAGCTCATCAGCACCAGCGTGCCGAAGGTGCCGGTCTCTTCGATCAGGGCCAGCAAGCGGCGGAGCACTTCGTCGACGTCGCCGGCGATGATTTGCTCTTCCATCAAAAAGTCGAGGTTGCAATCGGCGTCGCTCATCTCCGGGTCGCGCTTGTAGATTTTGCGTCCCAGGCCGCGGTCGAAGAGCCTGCCGATGTATTCATAGTTGCGGCCGAGCGAATTCGTGCGGGCCAGGCGGCGGGCCTCCGACGTGCTGTCGGCCAAAAAGATCGAGCGGCAGACCTTCCAGTCGCTTCGCTGGGGCGTTCGCCCGGCGGCCAGCGCGGCCGCCGCGTAGGTAAGCCAGTGGTCGGCCACCACGTTGCCCGTCACCAGGCAATGGCTGAACGGCTGATAGCCGCGGGCGCCGGCCGTTTTCATCGTGGGCGAGTTGCGGCTCATGGCCGGCATGGCGATCGGCGGCAGCGGCCGCTGCAGCGGCCTGTGGACGAAGCCGATGCCGGTGTCGTAATCGACGTATTTCTTCAGGCTGATCTGCCAGAACTTGCCCTGGTATTCATAGGGCGGGTCCGACGACCAGAGATAGAGAATGATGTCGACCGCCTCATCGACCATGGCCTGGGCCTGCTTGGGGTCGATGCCATACAACTCCTGGTCGGCGGTGACGCTGCCGGCGCCGAAGCAGAGGTTCAACCGGCCTTTCGACAAGTGGTCGAGAAAAGCCAGCCGGCTGGCCACGTGCGCCGGATGATGTTGTTGCAAGCAGACGGGCGCCGCGCCCAGGCGAATCGAGCGGGTTTCGCCCAATGCCCGGCCGATGAAGATTTCGGGCATCACGATGGTTTCGTACTTCATCGTGTGATGCTCGCCGATCCAGAACTCGTCGAAGCCGAGTTCTTCGGCGCGGACGATCAGTTCCAGATCTTCGTCATAGCACTGGGCCAGCGGCTTGGCCGGGTCGTGGAACGGCATGATAAACATGCCATAGCGCACCGTGCCGCTGTCGCCGTTGGTCGAGGGGCCGTGTAACATCGCCTGGATCCTATGTGGCCGGATGAGCGAGAAGTGGCATCGTCGATGGCATCATCGCCCGCGCCCAAGCTAGACGCTGAGGGGACGCGAGTCAAGCAGTTGCCGTTCGCAGCGCCGAGCTAAACCGAGACGCTTTCGGGCGTCGTTGCGGGCTTCTGAAGCTGATGCGCCGGGACCCGCGGCGGCATGTGGACCCGCAACTGCCGGCAACGATCGAGCGCCCGCCGCGTGGCCGAAAGCATCTCGTCGGTGATGGCCTCCAACTGGCGCGCGTCGGACAGGGCGCGGCCCAGATCCTCTTTCGACTGCTGGGCCGTTGCCGATCGGTCGCGCGATTGCCGCCCGACCAGATAGCCGATCAAGGCCACGAACGCCAAAGCCATCGTCGCCGGGATGCCGGGAATCGGAAACCGATCGGCCAGATCAAAGAAATTCATTGTCGACGCCATGCAGGAAGGGTTGCTATTGATTTATAGCTCCGTTTCTCTCGCCGCCCGCCGTCGGAAAAAGACCGCACAATCGTCAAAAACGCCATCACCGTCGCGCCGGGGTACAGACAGCCTACTCCTCGCCCTGCTTCAACTGCCACGCTTCGTCAAAGAAACCGGCGGCGCTGACCTTGCCCGGCCAAAGGGCGTTGGGCGGCGTTTCCAGATCGATCACGGCCCAGTCGGGAAGCTTCGGCACTTGCCGGGCATTGTTCAGATACGCATAGTCGCGGAAGGTGAAGCCGCTGTTGAGCACCACGTAGCGCTCCGCATTCAACGGATTGGGGTATATGAGAATCAGAGCATGCCGATCGGCGGGAAAGCGCTGCTCGCCAACTTTGATCTCGCCCGTCTTCCACGAAATGGGCAAACGCTCGACGATCTTCGCCAGCACGCGGTTGCTCGCCGGATCGCCCCAGAGAACCAGGTTCGAATTGGCGATGTCGTCGTCCGTCACCTCGCTGTCTTGCTTGACCGGCGCGGCGCCGCGAAACTGCCGTCGCCAGTGTTCGATGGCGCGGTCCAATTCCGCCTGCGCCCATTTGCCGACCGCCGCGTGCCCGGCCTTCTGCGACGGCCGCACAAACAGAAACCGGTCCATGAACGCGTCGTCGATCGGCCCCTGCAAGTTGTGACGCTTGCGCAGTCCCTTGCGGGGCCGCGGGCCGGCCTCCCACTTGCCGTCGGCCAGGTGCAGATCGGCGTGCCACGAGCGGTCGCTCAGCGGCTGGGGCAGGAACACCTCCTGATTGTCAACAAAGGCCGAGATCGGCTGGTCGACGTCAAAGGGACACCACCCGGCGGGAAAGTCGAAGGCCAGATCGGTCACATTGTCGGCGGTCGCGTCGAGCGACGACGTATCGGCCAACTCCACCTCGACCGCGGAACGCTGCCAATGCTCGTTGATTCCTTCGATCGTGACCCAGCTCGTGCGGTTGTACTTGAGCGTATACGTCACCAGGTGAACGGCCGTGGGATGGCGATCGCGGCCCAGCTCCGCCAGACTGTTCATGCCCTGCTCGACTTCGGCGGCGGCTTGCGGATGATAACTGTGTGCGGTGCCGGGACCGATCACGTGCCGCAATCGAATGCCCGCTTCTTCCAGGGCCGCCGCCATCACGTCGGCCGCCTGCTTTTGGACGTCCTTTTCGCCGCTGTAGGCGATCGTCGGACAGTGAAACAGGTTGGGGGCCCAATCGTTACAGTCGTAAAGGTGAAACAGCCGGCGTTCGAACCAGGTGGGCTGCGCCGCTTCCTTCTGAAAATGACGCAGGAAGGCGGGCGTTTCGGCGAAGCCCGCGCCCGGATTGGCGGCGAACCAGCGATCGGCGTAATGCACGGCGAAATGCCAGCAGGCCGCGCCCCCCATCGAAAAGCCGCGGACGGAAATCAACTCGGGATCGACGCGATAACGCCGCTCGACATCGGCCAGGGCTTCGAGCACGTCCACCTCGCCCGCGAACTTGAACGCGTTGCAATAACGCCCGTAAGGGTGCAACACCAACGTGTCGCGCGGGGCAAACTGGCCCGCCTGCTTGCGCCGGCCCTGGATGAAGTTCAGCTCGCTGAGCGTCTCTCCCCGGCCGTGAAACCAGATGTCTAGCCGGTGACGGTACAGTCCTTTCGGCTCATAGGACTCCGGCACCACCAACCCGTAGGGCTGCACCGAGCCGTCGATGCGTGAGGCATAACCGCGCACGACAAGTCCGGTGGCCGTGCTCCAGGGCGCGTCGCCTTCGGCAAGTTGCCGGGCACGCTCCTGTCCCTCGCGCAGCAATTCCTCGGCGACGTCCAGTTCTTTGGCGTCGAAAAACTCGTTGAACTCCAAGGCGTCATGCACGGCCTTGGTATAGATTCGCACGTCGGGCAAAAGATCGCGGACGCGCGCCGCGGTCTGCTTGTCGAGCGAGGAGATTTGCTCTTCCAACGCCGCAAGCGCTTTTCGCAACCCCTCGGCACGTTCGGCGGGAACGTCGATTCCCGGCTTGGGAATGCGGCGGACGTTGTCTGGCACATTATCGGCCGGACCGTCGGCGCGTGCGAGGTTAGCGAGGCAAACAATCAGTAAGGAAGCGGCAGCGAGGCGCATAATGGCATCTCAGAAGACAGAACACGTTTTTAAGACGGTAGCCGCTGGCCGCGGGCTGTGCAAGCACTGCGTAGCCCGCTTGCTCCGCAAGCGGACCGGCTCGACGACAGGGTTGATCTTTCAGTACGTGAGGATCCTGCCGCGGAAAAAGGCCCTTGCGCTCACGGAGTGAGTGGGCTGCCACTCAGTCCTTCTTCGCTTCCGTCTTGTCTGCCTCCTTCTTCTCGGCTTCTTCTTTGCCCGTCGCTTCCTTGCCTACCTCCTCCTTAACGTCCTTGGTCTCTTGCGGGCTCCCGTCCTCTTCTTTGAGAACCTCTTCGAATTCCGGCGGCACCGGCAAGGCCTTGCGGACCATCATCGACCGGGCGACGTCTTTCAAAGGAAAGTCTTGAGGGAACGGCTCGTCGAGCTGGTGGAGCAAATCGAAGTATCCTTTGAAGGCTTCTTCGATCGAGGTGCCGCCGATCGTGTCGTCGCGCAAGTCGGGAAACTCGTCGATGACCTTTCGCCACTCGGCGAATCCTTTCTCGTAGGCCGCGCGCGCCTCTTCCCATTGCGTGTTCTCATAGAAATCCTTGCCCACGAAGATCAACCGGCGGGCTTCCAACGCCGGATCCGTCTTCTCGGCCAGGCACCGTGTCCGCCAATAGTTGAAGTTCACCGTATCTCGCTGGTGATTGATGAACTGGGCCAGATCGTAATCGCTCGACGCCTCGGCGGCCAACTTCTCGGCCTCCTCACGCTTCGACTCGTCGACGCGCGCGGACAGATCCTTGTGCGAAACGTTGAGCTTGACCGTGGCGCTGAAGGCCAGGTTGTTCTCTTCGAACGACCGCTCGTTGGCGGGCTTCTCGAGGGCCTCGCGCTCATCCGCGGGAAGTTTGGCCCGCCGCTCTTCGACGATTTTCTCCCGCAAGCCGGGTGCCAGCGCCTCGATCTGCTTCACCAATTCGTCCGCCTTGTGATGGAGCGATTCCTCATCATTCAAGCGGATCTCGATCCCGATGGTCGAAGGCATCCCCCGAGAGCCATATTTGTTCCAGTAATCGTCGGCCTCGGTCCAGGCGACCTTGGCCTTTTCCTCGAAGATGCCGTCTTCTTCCAGGTTCATGGCGTAATCGATCTGGCACATGGCCGGCTCGCTGAAGAAAATCAGCGGGTTCATGTGATGGATCGACCCGCGGCGGTCTTCCACCAGCGAGATGGCCCGGTAGTACCACTCTTGGCCGACCAGCCAGTTGTCGCGCCGGCTCAGGGGGCGGCCGGGATGCGTCGGCGGCTTGCGGCGTCCCTCATGGGCCGGGAATTCGTCGTCGTCATCTTCGTGGAACAGCCGGCGATATTGCACCTTTTCGTCGGCCACGCCCATTTTTTGAGCGGTGGTCCAGCCGACGTCGTAAACGAGCAGCGCTTCGCGGTCGTTATAGCGCATCCCTTCCAGCAACAGCTTGATGCCTTCCTTCACCCAATGGTAGCGGTCGTGGTAATCGTCCCACTCCACGGAAATGTTGTAAGACACGTTCCATGCCTGGTGCCGCCAGAACTTGTGGAAGTGCGGTTCCAGCTTGGTGAGCTGGTCGAGCGTCGCCTGCAGGCCGTCCCAGTCTTCCTTCATCTGCGCGGTCTTGGCTTTTTCCCACAACAGCGTGACGGCCACTCCGCGCAGGCCCAGCGTGGCCAGCTTGATCGTTTCGCCGGTGGGATCGATTTCTCCCAGGCTCGACGCGCCGATCTGGTCTTTCTCGCGCAACTGGGCCAGCTTGCCGCCCGAGCTGGCCTGCCGCTCGTTGCCCGCGGCCACGGTGGCCGGCTGGCTGTAGTACGACAACGGCACCAACAGAATGCCGATGCAAACGATATAAATGATCTTGCGAATGAACGAACGACGGTTCATTTCGCCACCTCGCGCATCTTGAAGAACAGGAATCCGAGAATCAACACCGGAATGACATAGCCCAGACCCATCGTGACGTGAATCGCCAGCAGGTCGAGCGGAATGTTAAAGCCATAGGAGACGTAGTCGACGTCGCTCAACGAGCTGAAATCGGGCAACACGCGCGCGGCCACAAAGATGGGCAGGCGGATCAGCCGGTCGCCCCACTGGGCCGTCAGCGTGGTGACGTTTCGCTCCAATTCGGAGGTCAAGTTCTCTTGGGTGACAATCCGGTAGAACGATTCCATCGGCCCGCCGCCCAACGAGCTGTTGTTGGCCAGGTTGCCTAGGAAATCGACGAAGTATCCGCCGACCATCGTGCCCAGGGTGGCCAGCAGGGCGACCGGGCCGTTCAAGAACGTGCTCCACATCACGCCCGCCGTCGTGATCAGCAGCATCTGCAGCCAGATCGCGACATAGCCCTTGACGAAGTTGACCCAAGGAATGCCTTCTCGCTTGAATAGGTACAGGTCGGGGCGGGCCATGCCAAAGAACTGCGCCCGCTCCAGGCAGTGGATCACGATATCGAGCTGGCCGTTCTCTGTAACGAGATCGCGAAACACGTCGATCTCTTTTTTGTCTTTGTCTTTGAACGTCAGCGGTATCTGGTGATGGTCGATCGAGAACTCCTTGGCCACAAAATTCTTGAGCAGGTAGCTGACCTTCGGATTGTCCGGATTCCGCAACGTGATCGAGCCGGAGATTCCCTTTTCGATATCTCCCTTGAAAGTGCGAAACACGCGCAGGGTCATATCGAGATTGATGCCGCCGGGAAAATCAGCCTGCCGCAGGCCCGAAAAGGTCCAGATGGCCGCCGCCGGGCTGCCGCCTTCGATGTAGCTGCGGTAGCCCCACTCGTTACCGACGTTGATTCCTTTGTCCGTCGGCCGGCCAGCGCGGTCGACGAAGGCCAGCTTGCCATAAAGGGGCACGCGGGCCTTGAGCTGACCGAGCGGTTTGCCCACGAGATACTCGGTCTGCCCGTCGCGCGTGACGGCGGTCACTTCGTGTTTGTGGTCCTGCGCGGATTCGGTAAGGCCGTGCCCGGTCTCGTCGAGCAACACCACTTCGTGGCGGTGTTCGCGCGTCACACTTGTGCGGCCTTGTTTGCCCGGCCGGGGCGCGCCGCCAGGGCCCGGCGAGCGCGGAGCCAGGTCGTCCGCCGTCAACTCATGGGTGTGATCGAGCGTCCGCACGACAAACAGGTAACTCGCCCCGCACATCACCACCAAGAGCGCGGTGCTCACCGCGGCGAAGCCGACCGCGCGGCCGAGCACGATTTCGGTGGGCCGCACCGGCTTGGTGACGATGGTGTAAATGGTCTTGTTTTGAATGTCGGCCGGCAAAGAGAACGCGCTGAGGACGAGCGCCATGAACAAGATGAGGTAGCTCGTGGCCGTCAAAACAAAGCTCAAGTAGAGTTCGGCCGGATCGGTCTTGCCGGGATTCAAGAACCAGCCGGCGAACAGCAAAATCAGCACGAAAACGATAAATCCCGCCAGCACGCGGCGGCGAATCGACTCTTGCACCGCCAGCTTGGCCAGGGCGAACACGCGCCGCGGCGAGGTGTGTGCCAGATCGTCCACCAGACTGACCAGCGACCTGAAGATCAAGTCGCCCGCTTTCATCGGTCCATTGCGGACCGAAGAGATGATCCAGGCCACAAACAGGCTGGCGACGATGAACAGCACCACCGTCAACAGCCAAATCCAGAAGGCGCCGGGAGTGGTTCCGGCGGAAAAGAGCCACTCGAAGTACGGCGGATACGGGTTTTCCAGGACCATGATGAACGAGAAAAGGGAAAAGTAGTTGGCACGAACCGGGACGAAGGTCTTTTTAGCCTTCCACGCGCGCTCGCCGGCCGGGCCGCGCCTCGGCGTCTTGCACGATGCTCAGGAACAGCTCTTCGAGCGTGCTGGTCGGGTTGTCCATCGAGACCAGCGACCCGCTGTGCCGGGCAATGACCGCTTTGATTTCTTCTTTGGCGGCGTCGCTCAAGCCCGAAGCCCGGATTTCCGTCACGTCGCGGATTTTGAGCAGGCTGTCGACGCGGCCCAGCTCCTTCAACTCGCCCTGGTGCAGAATGGCGATGCGGTCGCAGACGTCCTGCACGTCGGCCAGAAGGTGACTGCACATCAGCACGGTCTTGCCTTTGTCGCGCAGGTCGAGAATCAGGTCTTTCATCTCGCGGCAGCCGATCGGATCGAGGCCCGTGGTCGGCTCGTCGAGCACGATCAACTCCGGGTCGTTAATCAATGCCTGGGCCAGACCGATGCGCCGCGTCATGCCTTTGGAATACTCTTTGAGCTGACGCCGCTTGGCCCAGTCGAGCTTGACCAGATGGATCAACTCGCCGGTCCGCTGGCGGCGCAGGTCGGCCGGCATATCGAACAGTCGGCCGTAAAAGTCGAGCGTTTCTTCGGCGTTCAAAAAGCGGTAGAGATACGACTCTTCCGGCAGATAGCCGATGCGTTCGTTTTTGGTGACGTCGGAGGCGTCTTTGCCGAAGACGAGCGCCTGGCCGCTGGTGGGAAAGAGCAGGCCCAAGAGCAGCTTGATGGTGGTAGTTTTGCCCGACCCGTTGGGACCGAGCAGCCCGAAGATTTCGCCGCGCCGCACTTCCAGGTCGAGTGCCTTGAGGGCGCGGACCTTTTGCCGCCCCCAAAAGTCTCGGTAGATCTTGGAGAGGTTTCTGGTTTCGACGACGACGTCGGTTTTCGCGTCGGCCGGCGATGAGACCGCGGGATCGAGGACCGCCTGAGATGCCATGGACAAAATGCCTTACGATGGGAAGCGTAGAGATAAAACGGGCCCGAATTGCATGTCTTACGCAGACGCCGTGGTTTCGGTTCGCCGGCCGTTCAAAATAAGGCCGTTGGCCCGAAGACGACCCGATCGGCGTGCCCACTGCCGGCGCCCGACGCGCAGCATGCGCCGTCTTGGCGACGGCCGGATCGCCCCTGTCGATCATGCAAGAACGTGCCAGAACCCACTATAAGGCACCTGCCGGGCGGATTCAAGCGGCCGTACTTTCAGATCGTGTTTTGCGGCAATCATCGCTTAGCTCCTTTCCGCGGCTTGCGGTCCGGCGGCGGAAACGTCGATGATTTGCGGCGCGGTCTGCCCGGCGACCTGCCGCACGACTTGCCCCAGCCGGGCGTGCGCTTCGCGCACGCGGCCGTAAATGAACGACAGGTGCGAGTTGGGCACGGGAATTCCGCGCAGCTCGTCGAGCACCGATTGCAGCGTGGCCATCGCGTCTTGCAGCGCGCCGGTGGCCCGCGACCGCTCGATGACGGGCCCGCCGTCGGCCGGCGCCGGCCGCGCGGCGCGCTGCGCCTTGGGCGGCTTCGCGGTTTTGGGCGGCGTTGCGTCATTGGCGGTGGCCGCCTGCCCGCCCGACAGGATGCAACTCAGGGCCTTGATGGCCGAGCGTTGCGAGGTGAGGGCCTGGGCCGGCGCGCGGGCCTTCAACAGTTCCCAGTGCAGTGCCAGCCGCATATAGATTTGGGCCGACCGCTGCGAACCGTGGAAACCTTCCAGGAAACGCTCGAACGCGGCATCGTCGCACATTTCACGGGCACGGACCAGCGCCGCCCCGGCCCGCACGATAGGCTCGACGGCGTTCCGGGCATTTCGTTCGGCACGCGAAAACTCGCTGTTGGCCATCCGGGCCAGTTCCTCCAGGCTGCTCGGCAGGTGGATTCCTGAAACGGTCAATGGGTTCTTCGCCATCGCACATTCTCCTTGCAAAACAACAGTTAATGAATAGTCGTCATACCGATAAATGTACATAAGCGTCTTAAAGTTGTGTTGCTCGCCCACACCAACCCGAAGCGCAAGTTTTGGTGTTGCGCTTTCGACCGCCGCGGAGCGGCGACGGAGTCTAGCCGTGGGTGCCAACCCACGGAAAACAGGCCGAAATGCCTTGGGAAGCCGCGGAGCGGCGGCGGAAATTGGCGCCAGGCTCCGCCGCCGCTCCGCGGCTAACCCATTCCGGCCGATACGAACCGTGGGCTGGCGCCGGCTGGCGCCCACGGCTAAACACCGTCGCCGCTCCGCGGCGGTCCGTAATTCGCGCAACATTGAAAAGCGCAAGCGAGGAAATGGCGCGATTTGCCTCGCTGGCGCTTGGGGTTTGTGTCTCGTCGCACCGCAGCAACACAACTTTAAGACACTGCCCGATGGCCGCCGAGCGCGCTGCGCCTCGCGATCCGACACTGACATGTCCGTGAACAAGGCTCTTGGCTTCGACGACGGCCCCGCCGCTGTGTCGCGCAGCGCGCTGCGCGGTCCGAACGGGGCGTTCCGTTTGCTTGGCGACCGACGAAATCGGTCCGTCAGCCCGTGCCTGCCGCCTGCGCCAACCGCGCAGCGCGCTGCGCGTCGCGACGGTTTTCGTCACATGGCACAGCGATCGCTTGCCGGCGAACACCCCTCTGCTGGTCACCGAGGCGCAGCGCGCTGCGCGTCGCGTTATCATTCCACCCGACAGTATTTGTGTCGTGGAAGCCGTAACGTCTTGGAGCATAGTGGGTTGCGTCTCCGGCTGGGTAAAGTTTCGCCGAACCCGGTACGCAGGCGCCCTACACCAACCCGAAGCGCCAGCGAGGAACGTGAAAAAGGCGGCAAAACCTCGCTTTGGAGCCGTTTCTCGACTTCGAACTGGCGGCCGACGAAACCGCCTGGATTCGCAACTTCCGCGCCTGGGTGCGCGAGCGGTTCCTTCACGAAAAGGCTTGAAGCGGGCCGCAGGGTCAGTGGACCATCGGCACCGGGGAGATTCGCCGTTAGGGCGCGCGCTGATTCCTTCTCAGCCTCCTTGCAGGCAAGGCTCTCTTCGCCGCAGCGCTTTGATTAAGGAACGCCAGTACTTTTTCTGGATCGTAATGGTCTCCGTCTTCGAGATTTTGGCTGGCCTGGGCCGTGATCTCGGGCCGCTGGGTCTTGTGTTTACGATGCGCGCACCATGCATGCCAACGTGAGCCAGCCCGCGAGGGTCGATACCGTCTACGCTAGAAGGTGCGCCCGCCGTGAATGGGGATGGAGATTCCATCAACGCCGTTAGCGGGCGACCCACCTAGGCGTCCTTCGCGCCACAGTGTTGGTTGTTGCACCCGGCCTTGGCGCGTTAGCTTCTAGGAAACGCGACGGTCGGCAGGGTTGCAAACCTGTTGGCCAAGCGATCCGGAGTTTCCGCGCCTGGGTGCGCGAGCTTGGCCTTCGCGCTGGTTCTCTGGGCACCATCCGCCAAGGCTGAAGTTGATGTACCGGAAAGTCACCGCGTCGCCGTCCTTTCGTTCTCAGACTACGCCGAATTCAAGCGCGACCTGGAATATCTGAGCACGCTTTCTGGCGATCTCACGGAGTACCGACTGCTCCCACCCTACGCACTCCGCTGGGCCTGAATCACACGGCCTAGCCCGGCCAGGTCTTTCACAGTCGGCCCCAACTGCAGCCGGGCGTCGCCCGACACCAACTCGCGGACCGGGCGCTCGATCTGCGGACTGATTTCCATCAGCAACCAACCGCCCGGCGTCAGCCGTTCGGCCGCTTGCGGAATCAATCGGGCAATCACCTCGGTGCCGCGCGGGCCGGCCACAAGCGCGCCGCGCGGTTCGTAGTCGCGGATGTCGCGCGACAGCTTGTCGATCTCGCCCTCGGCCACGTAGGGCGGATTGGAGACGATGTAATCAAACGTCTTCTCCGCAGGCACGGCGGCAAAAAGGTCGCTTTCCATAAACTCAATTCGATCGCTCACCGCGTGGTCGTCCGCGTTCGCCGACGCCACCGCCAGCGCCGTGGGGCTGACGTCGATGGCCAACACGCGACTGGCCGCCAGCCATTTGGCGGCGCAGACCGCAACCACGCCGCTGCCCGTCCCCACGTCGGCAACCTGCCACTGGCTCTCGGCGGGCACGGCCAAATCCAGCAGTCGCATCACCACAAATTCCGTTTCGGGCCGTGGGATGAGCACCTCGGGCGTGACGCGAAAGGGGAGCGAGTAGAACTCGCGCCGACCCACCAGATAAGCCACCGGCATCCCTTCGGCGCGCCGCCGCACCAACTCGCGAAACGCGGTGCGGGGCGCTTCGCCGGGCACGTCTTCGAACGAGGCATAAAGCTGGATCCGCGGGCAGCCGAGCACCTCCGCCAGCAACACCTCGGCGTCGAGCCGAGGGCTATCGGCCCCGTGCTGCTTCAAGTAGTTGGTCGTCCACTGCAGGAGACGCCCAACGGTCCAGGTTTCGCTTGGAGGCATGCAAACAGAGTAACGGAAAAAGGATGAGGGATAAAGGACGGGGGATGGTGGCTGGGGCAGAAGCTGGCCGGGGCGCGCTCGCGCAATCCCCAAGACGCCGTCGGCCAGCGATGCCCCGGTGGTGCTGCCACCGGGGCATCGCTTGGCCGCCGGGCCTGCCGGCAAATCCAGCCCCGCCCGGCCAAGCTCTGCCCCAGCCACGATCCCTCATCCCTCATCTCTCATCCAGCGCGCCCATTTCCGACCGTTGCTGCTGTCGATCATATTCGACGCAGGCGTCGAGCACGGGCTGCAGATTGCCGGCCAGGATGCTGTCGAGCTTGTAGAGCGTGAGATTGATGCGATGGTCGGTGACGCGGTTGTCGGGAAAGTTGTAGGTGCGAATGCGCTCGCTGCGGTCGCCGGAGCCGACGAGCGTCTTGCGCTCGTGGGCACGCTTGGCGTGCTCCTGCGCGCGTTTGTGTTCCAGCAGCCGGCTTTTGAGCACGCGCAGGGCCTTGGCCTTGTTCTTGTGCTGGCTCTTCTCGTCCTGGCACTGCACGACGATGCCGCTTTCATAATGCGTCAGTCGAACCGCCGACTGCGTCTTGTTCACGTGCTGCCCGCCGGGTCCGCTCGCCGAGAAAAGGTCGAGCCGATAATCCTCCGGCTTCAAGTCGATCTCGACGTCTTCCGGTTCGGCCAGCACGGCCACCGTCGCGGCCGAGGTATGGATGCGTCCTTTGGCTTCGGTCTGGGGCACGCGCTGCACGCGGTGCCCGCCGCTCTCATAGCGCATCAGCCGATAGACGTCTTCGCCTTCCAGCCCCAGATAGATTTCTTTGAATCCGCCCAGTTCAGTGGGACTCAGGTCGAGCACTTCGACCTTCCAGCCCCTCTGCTCGGCATAATGCCGATACATTTCATAAAGGTCGCGCGCGAAGAGCGCGGCTTCGTCGCCTCCGGTGCCGGCGCGGATTTCCATTACGCACTTGGCGCGATTGGCGTCTTCTCCGCCCACGGTCATATCCAGCAGCTCGTCCCACAGCGTTTCGCGCTCGGCCCGCAGGTTGGGCAGCTCGGCCTCGGCCAGCTCGCGCAGTTCGGCGTCGCCGTCGGCGATCATCTCGTTGGTATCGCTGATCTGCTTGTTCAGATCGAGAAAATGGCGGTACTTCATGGCCAGCTTGGCCAGCGACCCGCGTTCGCGGGCGACCGCCGCCATCTGGCTCGAATTGGTGAGCACCGCCGGATCGAGCAGCTTGCGATCGAGCTCCTCGAAGCGGGCCAGTTTTTCGTCTAGTAGTTCGCGCATGGTAGTAGAAAATCGTAGGGTGGGACCAGCGAGCTTGCGAGCGCAGGCCCACCGTTAGACGCATGGTGTACTTGCGCTGTGTCTTGGTCCCGTCCGTCGTCCTTTACGGTGGGCCTGCGCTCGCAAGCTCGCTGGTCCCACCTTACGCCAGAGAGCGTTAGGCATTATCCAAATGCACAGGGAGACGATGCGGCCGCTAAGCTTCGCCGGTTTCCACCGTCGCGGCTTTGGCCGTTTTCTTGTCGCGCTTCAAACTGGCATAACCCGCCGTGGCAAACTTGTTCTTGAACTTCTCGATCCGTCCGGCCGTGTCGACGTATTTCAGCTTGCCCGTGTAAAAGGGATGGCAAGCGCTGCAGATATCGACCTTCAGTTCGGGCATGGTGCTGCGCGTGGTGAACGAGTTGCCGCAACCGCACTTGACGGTGGTCTCGAAATACTTGGGGTGGATTCCCTTTTTCATGGCACTCGCTCCGTTCGTATGGCGGCCGCTGCGGGGGAAATGCGCGGCCCGCCGTTTGCTCGCTCTTGACAGTTTGGTCAAACGCATAATTCTACTGATAGCCGCCGCGGGCGGCAAGAGGGGCCAAACTGCCTACCAACAACCGGAGGAGGTGTGTCATGCAGACGCAGACCGTAGACCAATTGACCCAGAAGAAGTGCCAGCCATGTGAAGGGGGCGTCGAGCCTTATAGCCTGCAGGAATCCAAGGCCCAGCTCGAAAAACTCGCGGGCTGGCGGCTGACCCACGATGGCCAGCGGATTCGCAAAGAGTGGACGGCCAAGAATTTCATGGTCGCCATCGACTTTTTCAACCGCATCGCCGAGATCGCCGAGGCCGACGGCCACCATCCCGACCTGCACTTGGAAAGTTATCGCAAGGTGGCCGTCGAGCTCTGGACGCACGCCATCGGCGGACTGTCGGAGAACGACTTCATTCTGGCCGCGAAGATCGATCGCCTGCCGATCGAGCTGAAAAAGTGACCGGCCGAATCCTGATGTACACTTCAATGGTGTTTGACAATGCGTGCGGAACCATGAGATGCCAAGCAGATTTCCCGGCCCAAACCTCATTCTCCGCTTGCGGAGCAAGCGGGCTACGGTGCGAACGATCGTTGCCGCCTCGGCCCTGCTGAGTCTGGCAAGCTTGGGCCGGCCGACAAACGGTCTTCAGGCATTCGCCGACGACGACGCGCAACCGTCCGGCGTCGATGTGTTCTCGTTCGATTTCGACGACTCACGGGCGTTTCCGGGCTATAACCTGATGTCGCCGCTCAATTCCAACCGCACGTACCTGTTCGACCTGCGGGGACGTGTGGTGCGCACCTGGGAGAGCGATTGTTCGCCGGCGCTGTGCGCTTATCTGCTCGACAACGGCCATGTGCTGCGCGGCGGCGCCATCGGCAACGAGTCTCAGGTGTTCGGCCCCGGTCCGGGCGTCGGCGGACGCGTGCAAGAATTCACCTGGGAGGGCGAGCTGGTCTGGGACTTTCCTTTTTATAACGCCAGGCAGATTCAGCATCACGACGTCGCCCCCCTGCCCAATGGCAACGTGCTGATGATCGTCTGGGACCGAAAAACGCGCCAAGAAGCCCTGGCCGCGGGCCGCCGCCCGGAACTGACCAGCGACAGTCATCTGCTCGTCGATTCGCTCGTCGAAATCAGGCCCACCGGCAAGACCACAGGTGAAGTGGTGTGGGAGTGGCACTTGTGGAATCACCTGGTGCAGGATTTCGACGGCGGCAAGCCGAATTACGGCAACGTGGCCGAGCACCCGGAGTTGGTCGACCTGAATTACGTCGAGGACGCGCTGGCGCCGCTGGCGGTCTCCAGAGACGCGGCCGACAAGCTGAAAAGCGTGGGCTACATCGGGGCCAAGGCGGCACGGGGCAGGCCGCGCGCCAACCCCGATTGGACGCACGCCAACAGCGTGGCCTACAACGCGGCTCTCGATCAGGTGGTCGTCAGCGTTCACAACTTCAACGAGTTCTGGATCATTGACCACAGCACGACCACCGCCGAGGCCGCCGGTCACACGGGCGGCCGCGGCGGCAAAGGCGGCGATCTGCTTTATCGCTGGGGCAATCCACGCGCCTATCGCGCCGGAAAGAAGGCAGATCAAAAGCTGTTCGGCCAGCACAACGCCCATTGGATCGACAAGGGCCTGCCCGGCGAAGGGCACGTGCTGGTGTTCAACAACGGCGGCAATCGTCCCGACGGCAGCTATTCGTCGGTCGATGAGTTGGTTTTGCCGGTCGATTCGCAGGGGCGATACCCGCGCCGGCCGGGTGCCGCTTATGGACCGGGCGGTCCGGTGTGGAGCTACACGGCGCCGAAAAAGACCGACTTCTATTCGTTCTTCATTTCCGGCGCCCAGCGTCTGCCGAACGGAAACACGCTGATCTGTTCCGGCGCCGAGGGCGTCCTCTTCGAGGTGACGCCGAAGAAAGAAGTCGTCTGGAAATTCACCAACCCGGTCAAGGGCGACCGGGGACCGTGGGGCGGCTTCGGCCCGGCCCCGCGGCCCGGCCAGGTTCTTACGCCGATCGTGCGAGCGCTGCTGGCGATTTCTCCGGAGCAGGCCGCGCAGCTCGACGCCGTGCAGCAAGACGTGGACCGTCGTCTGGCCGAGGTTCTCAGGGCCGATCAAACGCAACAGCTCGACGAGCCGCAGCCGCAGGGGCCTGGCCGCCTTGGTCCTTCTTACCAGGCCGGTCAGGTGTTGGCGGCCGCGGACGAGCGCCGCCTGAACCTTTCCGACGAGCAACAGAACGAATTGGCCGCGCTGCAAAAAGACGTCGACAGGCAGCTCAAAAAGATTTTGACGGTGGAGCAACGCCAGCAGACCCAGAGCGGATTCGCGCTGCCGGATTCCGTGCCGGACGGCGCGCATGTCGCCGGCGGTCCGTCTCGACCCGGCCAGCCGTCGCCACCGGTTGTACAAGGCGCGTCGAACTCGTCGGACGCGATGCCGGTATTTCGCGTTTACCGTTGCGCGGCGAATCATGCCGGTCTGGCCGGCAAGAATCTCGTTCCGGGCAAGACCATCGAAGAGCTGGAGGCGAGCGAGCCGGATTCACCAGACCGGCCTTTCATTCCTCAGGCCGCCGGCGATGCCAGTCGGTGATCTCTTGATACTTACGTGCAACCGCCAATATTCGATTCTCGTCAAAGGCACGGCCGACGAATTTCAGGCCGGTCGGCAGACCCCGCTCGCCAAAACCGTTGGGCACCGTGATTGCCGGGATGCCGGCGGCATTTTCCGCCCCCCCGAGCTCGCGGCTTCCCCAGCGGCGATGATACTCGCTGAACGGCTTGTCGATCGGGCCGGCCACCGTCGCCAAAGTCGGCGCCAGCAAGGCGTCGAAGGGCGCCAGCCAGGCGTCGATGGCTTGCTGAATCTTGCGGCGAATTCGCTGGGCGTTGATGTAGTCTTTGGCCGGAATGAACAACGCGGCATGCGCGCCCCAGCGGTCTTCCGGAGCCGTCATCTCCCAAATGTCGCCGCTTTTCACCAGACCCTCGAACGCCGCCGCCATCTCGCAGGAAATGATCGTGCCCGACACCGTGCCATAAGGAAGATCGGGCAGGTCGATTTCGGTGCAGGTGGCCCACGGCGCGAGTCGCTCGACGGCCGCTTCGTAGTTTGCCTTGACCTCGGGCTGAACGCGCTCCGTCGCGTCTTTCAGCACGGCCAATCGGAACGGCGGCCGGTGAGGGTCGTCGGGCGGATAGCTGTATTCCCGCTGGCTGCACGTGGGATCGAGCGGGTCGGCGCCGGCGATGGCCGCCAGCACCAGTCCGCAGTCGTCGGCCGTGCGGGTCATCGGCCCCAGTTTGTCCATCGTCCAACTGAGCGCCATGGCGCCGTGCCGGCTGACGCGGCCGTAGGTCGGGCGCAGGCCGGTGATGCCGCAGTAGCAGGCCGGGGTCATGATCGAACCCCAGGTCTCGGAGCCGATGGCGAACGGCACGGCGCCGATGCCGACGGCCGAACCCGGCCCGCTCGACGAGCCGCCGCTCCAGGCTTGCCGATTGAAAGGGTTCAAACCGGGACCGGTAAACGACGCATGCGCCTGGTCGTAGCCCAGCCCGCCGGCGATCTCGACCATCGCCAGTTTGGCGATGAGCACGGCCCCGGCCTCTCGCAGCCGGTGGATGACCGTGGCGTCTTCGTCGATCATCTGTTCTTTCAGCGGCGCGGCGCCCCAGGAGGTGGCAATGCCGCGCGTCGCGAGCAGGTCCTTGGCGCCGTAGGGGATGCCGTGCAAGGGCCCGCGATCGCGGCCGGCGCGCAGCTCGGCGTCGGCCTGCCGGGCCTGATCGAGTGCCAATGCTTTCGTCACGGTAACGACGGCGTTGAGCGGCTTCGCCAGCCGCTCGAGGCGGTCCAGAAAGAACTCCGCCAACTCCGCGGCGGTGTACTCGCCTCCCCGCAGAAGCCCGCCCAGTTCGCGAATCGTCGCCCAAGCGGCGTTGGCGGGCACAGCCACGTTCAGCCCTCCAACCGCCAGGCCGAGAACGTCGGCGCCGGCTCATCGGCATTGGTCAAGGCAAAGGCGCTCAGTCGCGCGGAGCGTTGCAAATTGACTTCCAGGTCGCCGTGAAGCTGTTCGAGATGCTCGCGCTGAAGCTGTTCAGGGTCGACGCGCCGGACGAGCTCCAGCAAGAGCTCGATGTGCGGCACCGACGACAGATCGGCGGTGGCTGCCTTTGGGTCGTCAGCGGAAGCGGCCGTGCCCGCGGTGAGCCCAGCGGCACCGCCGGCCAGGCACCTCACAAACGCACGTCGATGGATGTCACTGGGCGTCATGATGATACCGTAAAGAAGCCGACTGCGAAATCGATCTTCGAAGCCGAAACAAGGCTCCTTCAGGGTGGCACTTTGCCGGACGATTTGCAAGCGGTTACGGGCACGATATGCTAGGTCCATGCCCATAAAGCGAAAACACAACGACGCCCCCTTCCTGTTCCAGACGGACGTCGTCGTCAAGGGCAAGGTCGAAGCTATCACGGCGGCGTCGAATGGCCATCGCTTGTATTACGACCATCCGAACGGCAAGCTTTATCAGGGCGACTCGATCGACTGGCTGGCATCGCTCGCGACATCCTCGGTCGATCTGATCTTTGCCGATCCACCGTATAACCTGAATAAGGCGGAATGGGACAGCTTCGACAGTCAGGAAGCGTACATTGAATGGTCGCTGTGCTGGATCTCGCATGCGTCGCGAGTCCTGAAGCCCACCGGTTCGATGTATGTGTGTGGATTCTCCGAGATTCTGGCGGACGTCAAGCACCCGGCATCGCGATTTTTCAAGCATTGCCGCTGGCTCATTTGGCACTACCGTAATAAGGCCAACCTGGGTCACGATTGGGGCCGGTCACACGAGAGCATCTTGCACTTCCGCAAGACCGATCGGTTCAAGCTGAACGTCGATGAAGTGCGCATTCCCTACGGCAACCACACGCTCAAGTATCCCTCTCATCCCCAGGCCGAAACCAGTCAGTACGGCAGTGGGGCAAAGCGTGAGAACTGGACACCGCACCCGCTTGGCGCGAAACCAAAAGATGTCATTGAGATCCCGACCACCTGTAACGGCATGGGCGAGAAAACGCCGCATCCGACCCAGAAGCCCGAAGAGTTGCTGCGGCGACTCGTTTTGGCGGCCTCGAGGCCAGGCGATCTTGTACTCGATCCCTTTTCCGGTTCGGGCACCACCATCGTCGTTGCCGAGCAGCTCGGCCGCAAATGGCTGGCATGTGATTTGGAGTTGAAATACAACGAATGGGCCGTAAATCGAATCGAAGGCGTTCCCAAAATGACGGCCGACGCGTGGCTGGAGATGGACCGGCAGAACGCCGCACGCCGCGAAAGCATTCGCTAGCGCTTCGGCAC
Source organism: Pirellulales bacterium (assembly GCA_035533075.1). Lineage (NCBI taxonomy): Bacteria > Pseudomonadati > Planctomycetota > Planctomycetia > Pirellulales > Pirellulales bacterium. Next base: position 19,220 of record DATLUO010000084.1, read on the forward strand.
CTCGTGGAGCGGGCCTCGAACAAGCAGCGATTCGAAAAGCTCCAGGATTACATCTCGTTCGCGCAGAGCTATCTGGACTTCATCGAGCGGAGCGGCAGTCTGCAAGCCCGCATCGTATCGCAAAACGAGACGCACTATGAATTCTTCCAATACAAGCAGGACGGCCATTTCAACATTACGCGACCGCTGAACTCAAATCTCTTTGTTCCCGCCGCCGATTCGCAGCGATTGGAAAACGAATTTCTGGAAATCCTACGGGAACCTTGGAAGATCCCTAGGGAGAACGACGAGCAGCGACTGCTGATATGTAAGGCGATCTACACGATCCAGCAATGCATCGGAGCGGCACTTGACGCTCTGCCAGCAAACCGATCGAACACCGCCAGGAAGATCAATGGCGACCTTTTCGAGCGTTTGATTCAATTGCTAATTCGGAGGCTGGGCGTCGATTGCGCCGCCGGCACGGTGCAGGTGCCAATCACCGTCGACGGCGTGGAACAGTTCAAGATGAGCTATCAGCACGACCTGATCGTCAAGGAAGGGGAAACCGTCAAGGTCATTGGCGGCGTGAAAACCTCGAGCAAGGATCGCCTCGACAAAATCTTCATAGACAAATACCTTTACTGCAAGCTGACCAACTCCTGCATTCCCCACATTGCAATTTTTCTCAATGACGTACAACGCAAGGTTGGAAAAGGTCGAAACCGGTACGGGATCAACGCCACGTTTCTGCCGGGCCATTTCAAGGGTTACTCAATCAAGTTGAACCCTCTCGACGGGGTCTATTACTGCGACATCCGGCCCAACATGAAGACCGACCCTTTGCTGAGGCAGCATATCCGCACAATCGATCATTTCTTCTGCGGTGACCTGTGGCAGTTCATCTCACTGCCAGGAGACGCAACAGCACAAATCGCTGACGAAACAAGGCTTCCTTGAGCTTCCTTCCAGTGCCGGCGAATGCACCACGCGAGGCAAAACCATGCGGCGTCAGCTCCTCGGAAGGCCAAGCTGTTCGACAATCACCTCGCGTATCCGCTCTGGCGAGGCCATGCGGCCGGCGCCCTGCTTGCGGCAACTCAACCAGCCCTCTTCCGGATCGATGATCGTCACTCCATCGCGGCGAAGCTGCTCGACATTGCGTTGCACGGCCGCCTTGGCCCACATTTCGCAGTTCATGGCCGGCGCCATCAGCACCTTGCCGGCGAAGGAAAGCAAAAGCGTGCTCAACAAGTCGTCGGCCAGACCGCCGGCCGCCTTGGCCAAAAAGTTAGCCGTGGCCGGCGCCACGCAAACCAGCTCGGCCTGCTCCGCCAAGTCGATGTGCGCCCCCAAAGGATGCCCGACTTCGTCGAACACGCCGACATGCACCGCGCGGCCGGTCAGCGCCTCGAACGTCGGCGGGCCGATGAACCGCCGGGCCGACTCCGTCATCACCACCGACACGCCCGCGCCGCCTTGCACCAATTGGCTGACCAGGGCCGCGGTCTTGTAGGCGGCGATTCCGCCCGTGACGCCGATGATCAGTTCGCGGCCGGTCATAGGGTTCAGGGTTCAGGGTTCAGGGTTCAGATGAGGGATGAGGGATGAAGGATGAGGGATCGCAAAGGGCGTGCGGGCACGACAGCCCAAGACCGAAGGATCCAAGACCAAAAATCCTGAACCCTGAACCCTGAACCCTGAACCCTGAACCCTGCGGCGCTAGGACAGGTCGGTCAGATCGAGCTCGGGCGGTCCGCCGGCCTCTTCGGCCTGTTCAACCGTGCGCAAGTTCGATGACGTGTCGAGAAATATCTTGTCCTGTAGGATCTCCTGGATCACGATCTCCAGCTTGTCTTGCGACTTCAGGTCGACCAGCGGACGGCTGCCCGCGTTCAGGGCCACCAGCCGCTTTTGGATCAAGGTCGATAACTTGAACCGGCCGCCTACTTTGTTCACGATCGCTTCTTCGCGAAGCTCGTCAATCATCTCGTTCGTTCTCCAGAGAAGTCAGGATTTCACGCAACTGTTTCAAAGCCGTGTCGACGTCGTCGTTGATCACCTGAAAGCGATAGCGGTCGGCGGAGGCCAACTCGCGGCGGGCCACTTCCAACCGCCGCCCGAGGGCGGCTTCGCTTTCGGTGCCACGCTCGCGCAGCCGCCGCTCCAACTCGGCCAGCGAACTGGGCCGCACAAAGATCGTCACGGCCTTCGGATACTGCTCGACCACCGCCAAAGTGCCTTGAACGTCAATCTCTAAGACTACCCATTTTCCCGCGGCCAGCCTAGGGGTGACTTCGCTCTTCAGCGTACCGTACCAGTCGCCCCGCTGGTAGACCTCGAAGCACTCCAGGAATTCGCCCCGCTCCCGCCGCCGGGCAAACTCCTCTTTGCTCAAGAAATGATAGTCCACCCCATCGGCTTCGCCGGGCCGCGGCGCACGGGTGGTGGCCGAGATGCTGGTCACCAGCGGCACCGGCGCCGTGGCATACAGCCGCTTCAGGAGCGTCGTCTTTCCAGCACCCGACGGCCCCGAAATGACGACCAGCTTGCCCGTCATGATGAACCCTATTCCACATTCTGTATCATTTCGCGGATCCGTTCGATCGACGCCTTGATTTCGATCACGTGCCGCGCAATCTGCACGTCGTTGGCCTTCGAGCCGATCGTGTTTGTCTCCCGAAACATTTCCTGGGTAAGAAATTCTAGCTTGCGGCCGGAGCTTTCGGGCGACTCCATGATCGTGTCGAACTGCTCCAGATGGCTTCGCAGCCGCACGACCTCTTCGGAAATATCGCTTCGCTCGGCAAAAAGCCCCACCTCTTTGATCAGGTCGGCCGGATTGAGCGTGACGGCGAACTCCGCCAGCGTGGCCTGCAATCGGTCGGTCAGCCGTTCGCGAAAGGCGGTCACCACCAAGGGTGCCCGCGATTCGATCTGCTTCAGCTCGGACGCAATCGCCAGACAGTTGGCCCGCAGGTCGGCGGCCATGGCCCGTCCCTCTTCGACCCGCATCTGGGCCAGGTTCTCCATCGCCGCCACGAGCGTATCGCGCACCAGCGGCCATTCTTCTTCGGCCTCGGCCGGGCTGGTGGGGTTTTCGATCACCACGCCCGGCAACAAGAGCAATTGGGCCAACCCCACGCTCTCGCCAAGCTGCCACTGGTCGCTCAGCTCTTGGAGTTGGCGGCGATAGTTCGAGAGCACGGCCGGATTAAGCTGGTAGTCTTCGCTGCCGCGAACGCGATCGACCCGCAGCGAGACCTGCACCGTGCCGCGGCGAATCTGCTGACGCACGACGCTCTCGATCTCCGGTTCCAGCAGGCTGTAACCTTCGCCGCACTTGAGCGTGAGCTTGAAATAGCGATTGTTGATGGTCCGCACTTCGACGACCACCGCCACACCGTTGGTCTGTCGATGCGCCTCGCCGAAGCCGGTCATACTGAGAAGCAAGGCACCACTCCGTTCTGTTCCTGATTGGGGGCGTCCGCGCCAGCCCATGTTCAAGGCGTTAGGCGATAGGCGTTGGGGCATTATTAGGGGGCCGCGCCTAACGCCCATCGCCTACCGCAAGAGGCAGTTCAGCGCTTGTTCACTCCTCGCCGGCCTTCTCCGCCGGCTTGGCCGGCCCCGTGGGGCTTCCACTGCCTTTGGGCGACGGCTTTTCGGGCGACCGGTCGATCGATTCTTGCGCAGGCGGCGGCGCCGCTGCGCCGCCCGCGTTGGGATCGAACAGGTCGGTCGGCGAATTGACGTACTTCAGAAAACCAACGCAGAGCACAATCCACACGACGGCCACGACCGAAGTGATACGCGTGAACACATCGCCGGCTTTGCTGCCGAAGGCGCTTTGTCCCCCCATGCCGCCCAAGGCGCCGGCCAGACCGCCGCCGCGGCCGCGCTGCAATAAAATCAGCACGATCAAGAACAGCGACGTGACCAGAATCAATATCTTAAGAAACAATACCATCAGTTGCTTGCTCCGGCGACAATTCCCAGGAAGTCATCGGCCTTCAGGCTCGCCCCGCCGACCAAAGCGCCGTCGATGTCAGGCTGCGACAGCAACTCCGCCGCGTTGCTCGGCTTCACGCTCCCGCCGTATTGAATCCGCACCGCCTGCGCCGTCCCGCTATTGTAGCGGGCCTCGATCAGCTTGCGAAGGTCGAGATGCACCTCCTGCGCCTGTTCGGGCGTGGCCACTTTGCCCGTGCCGATGGCCCACACCGGCTCATAGGCGATCACCACGCCGCGCATCTGCGGTTCCGAGAGCTTGGCCAGCGATCCGTCGAACTGGCGGCGAATGACGGCGGCCGTCTGGCCCGCCTCGCGCTCGCTCAGCAACTCGCCCACGCAGACAATGGGTGTCAGGCCGGCGCCCAAAGCGGCCAGCAGCTTGCGGTTGATCTGTTCATCCGTCTCACCCAGAATGTGCCGCCGTTCGCTGTGACCCAAGATACAATAGCGGCACCCCAAATCGACCAGCATGGCGGCACTGACCTCGCCGGTGAAGGCGCCCGAGGCCTCGTGATACACATTCTGCGCCCCCAGGCCGACGCGGCTGCCGGCCAGGGCTTGTCCCACCGCGTCCAGATAGACGCTGGGCGGGCAAACCGCCAGATCGGCGTGCGGGAATTCCGCCGCTCTGGCCGCCACCGCTTGAGCCAACTCTACCGCCTGCCGGCGGTTGAGGTTCATCTTCCAGTTGCCCGCGATAAAGGGACGTCGCACGCTCAGCACCTCTTTCAGGTAGTTTTTTCTGCCCATCGCCCGGCGATTCAACTCGCCTGCCGAAACGCTTGCATTTCAAACGGCCAGGGCACGGGCCGGTCGCGCGGCCTCTTTCTCGACGGTTGAAATCCGCTGGCCCAGCAACGCCGCCAACGACCGGATTTGCGCGACGACCGCCGCGTATTGTTCGGGCAACAGCGCCTGCGGACCATCGGACAGCGCCTCCTCCGGGCAGTTGTGTACTTCAATGTGGACGCCGTCGGCGCCCGCGGCCACGCCGGCCAAGGCGCAGGGGCCGATCAAATCGGGCCGGCCGGTGGCGTGGCTCGGATCGACGATGATCGGCAAGTGCGACAAGGCCTTGGTCGCCGGCACCGCCGCCACGTCGAACAGGTTGCGCGTGATCGGGTCGAAGCTCTTCACGCCGCGCTCGCAGAGCACCACGCTGGAATTGCCTTCCGACAAAATGTATTCGGCGCTCATCAGCAGGTCTTTGACCGTCGCGCTCATGCCGCGCTTCAACAGCACCGGCTTGCGCGTCTGGCCCACTTCGGTGAGCAGCGTGAAGTTCTGCATGTTCCGGGCACCGATCTGGAACATATCGGTATAGCGATCGACCAGCTCGACGCGGCGCGGATCCATCACTTCGGTGACGACCGGCAGGCCGTACTTGTCGCCCGTGTCGCGGAGAATCTTCAGACCCTCCTCGCCCATTCCCTGGTAGGCATACGGGCTGGTGCGCGGCTTGAAGGCGCCGCCGCGCAGCAGGTTCGCCCCGGCGGCCTTGATGGCCTTGGCAATCGCATCCATCCGCTCGGCGCCCTCGACGGCGCAGGGGCCGGCGATCATGGCCAGGAAGCCGCCGCCGATTTTGACGCCGGCCACATTCACGATGCTCGGTTCCGGGTGGGCCTCGTTGCTGGCCAGCTTATAGGGCGGCAAGATCGGCACGACGCTGGCCACGCCGGGGATGGCTTCCAGCGGCGAGACCTGCAGCTTGGCCTCGTCGCCGATCACGCCGATGATCGTGCGGTACGTTCCGCGGCTGAGGTGCGCCCGCAGGCCGAGCGATTCGACGCGTTCGATCACGTGCTCGATCTGCTTTTCGGTAACTTCGGGCTTCAGTACGATAATCACGGCTGGTTCGTCGCGTCGAGAAAAGGAAGGTGCATTATGCCCGCCGGGCGGGAAACTTCGCAGTATAACAGAACGTCGGAGATCAAAGTAGCCATGGGAGAACTGGGTAGTGTCCTGAAGTTGAGTTGGTCCCACCCTACGACGATGGCTGCGTTCGTGAGACCAACGCAACTTTAGGACACCACCGAGAACTGCTATGACCGCCCCGGCACCTTAAGCCCTGCCTGCTCAGCAGCCCAAGCTCGATCCACCGCAGACAACGGCGCAGTGGGCGGCTGTGAATAGTCGATCGAAGTCGCGTAGCCGCCGTGCTCGAACGCGGCGGCAAAGGCTTCCTGCAGATCGACGACGACATCGCCATCGGGCGGCTTCAAAGGAACGCGGAACGTCGGCAGCGGTTGGCGGAGGCTCGACGGATAGACCTCGCACCTGGCCCGTTCGTCGGCGCGGGCTACGACCACGCAGTAATCGCAGTCCGGCAACGGATCTGGCGGCGAGATGCGTCTGCCGCCGACCAACAGGTCGATCTCCACGAGCGAAATCGGCTGGCGGAGAATTGCCCGGCGTTTAGCGAGATAGGCAATGCGTTCCGACCCCGATTTATTGGTTGGTGAAAGCACCTCCAGCACCGAAACCACCGAGTGGTCGGGACGGTAACGAATCTCGATCCAGGCTTCACGATACTCTTCTTCTTCGATCAATAGTGGAAGAGTGACGGGTGACGCGGCCGATGTGCGCGCGGGGACGATAGCAACCAGTTCGGCCTCCCGCCTGAGGAGCGCAACGTCGGGCTTGATTTGTTTCTCGGAGTCCGAGGAGACATCGATCAGCTTGATCTGCTCGTCGAGGCGCGCCTCGTAATTCACCGGCAGACGCCGCCGCAGGCTGTTTCGCAGCGCGACAATAAACTCGAGATGGAAGTCCGGCCAGAATGCCGGGTCTTCGAGATACGGATCCATGCCGGGAAACGGGCTAAGCATAACGATCTCTCTCAGCGGCGTGATAAAGCCATCACGTCCATTCTAGCCGCACGTCATGGCCCCAGCCAACAGCCGCGAAGATGGCAGGCGTTTCGCGTTCACGCAAAGCGAGAATCCGTTGAGTCAACCTCCCCGCCGACGGTAGAATTGTGGGCATGGCCGACGATACCGACGAATTCGTAACGCAAATTGGCCGTGCCCAGAAAGCCGGCGACAAGCGGAGCGTCACGTTTGTCCGTGTCATCCACAAAACCACCGGCAAGGAAAGGCTGGTTACGGGCATCGGCAACGAGCGCGCGCTAGCCGTTGAAGCTCGCCTGATTCAAGAAATCAGGAAAGAGCTTGGCAGCGGCGATTAGACCACCGCCTCCAGGCTGAGGCCTGGACCGGTCAAACTGGCATCTGTTTCGCTCTCGGCCGAGGCGAAAGCTCAGCAGGCGCAGTCGCTAACCTGCCGGTTGTACGTCACAGGCAGGCGGTACGGCCACGCTAAACGCCGCATCTTCGTCGAGATGCTTCGCGTCGGTCAGGTGCTTCACAGATGCTATGTTAGCGGTCGAAATACGCCCTTATGGGTCGTCGTTGTTTTCGCCTGCTCGGCACGAAGCGCAATTTCCGCGCGGTCGCTACAGTCATTGCAATCGCTCTGGCGGGACAGCAGGTTTGTGTTGCGCGAGCGGCTGACGCACCGCCGGTCGAGGAGCAGTTGTCCGCGTCGCCGCGTCGCCCAGGCGACGAAGTCTGGCTGGTAAGCTGCCGCAACGTCGCGCCCAGTACCGACGGCGACCTGACCCGGCTAAGGTATTCGCGGTACCGTGCAACCCGTGGTTGGTCGGCTTCCCGTCAGCAAGACTTTCGCGGTTCGACGACATCCGCGGCGAATTGTCTGCTGGTGCTGGGCAACGGATACTCCGCCTCGCAAACGCAATCCTTGGGGTTATCCATTTATCGCCGACTGACCGCCGATCTGGAGGCGAACGTCGCCGTGCGCTTCATCATTTGGTCGTGGCCGAGCGATGAGACCGATTTGGGGGCGATCAAAGACGTGCGCCTCAAGGCCGCGCGCACGCCCCAAGTGGCGAATTGCCTTGCCCGCTGGCTCGACGCGATGTCGTTGCCGGGCAAGCTTTCGCTGCTGGGCACCAGTTTTGGCGCCCGAATCGTCATGGAAGCACTTGAGCTGCGTGCGGATGCGCGGCTTCGCAATTTGCAGACCGAGAGTTCCGTCCCCGCTTTTCACAGGCCGCTCGATGTCGTGCTGATTTCGGCGGCCATCGATAATGACTGGTTATTGCCCGGACGAAAGCTGAATCGGTCGTTGGAGGAGGTCGACCGCTTGCTGCTGATCAACAATCACGATGACAGCGTGCTCAACCGGTATCGTTGGCTTTATGGACGTCGCAGCCGGGTGGAGGCCGTAGGCGTCACCGGCATTGCAACGAGCCGGCTCGGACAAAACGCCGGCAAAACCGTGCAAATCGACGCGGCGTCGATCATCGGTCGACGGCACGGTTGCGATCCTTATTTCGATTCGCCCCGACTGTTGGCGGCCATGCGACCGGTCCTGTTCGGAGAACGCCCGCTTTCGCCACCCGCCGAAGGCGTCACCCTTCCCTTGGCTGGAAGGTAGAATTGGTTGGTTTGACGTCCCCTGAAAATCGCCGCGTTGCCGCCAAAACCTCTGGATACCGCGGCCAATCTGCAACATACTGGGTATATTGCCCAGTTTCACTCACCAGCCACGGTACTCTTGTATGACAAAACCCACTTTCACGCCGGCTGCTTTTTTGGCCGCCTTGTTGTGTCTTGCGTCGGCCCCATGGGCGAAAGAACGAGCTCCGTCGCCGGCCAAAAAGTCCGCGGCGCACGACGATAGCAGTGCCACAGATGCCGCCGACTCGTCAGCCGAGGAAAGCAAGAAGGAAGCCGATGACAAGCCAGCCCGGCCCGCCAAGCCCGGAGCGATCAAACCGGGCGTCAGTCCCGATCCGGCCATTGAATTGCTGGAACCGCGGACGTACCGGCTGAAAATCGTCGCCAAGGTTGAAGCGCCTGAAGATGCGGAGAGCCGCAACGTCGTCGTGGTGGCACCTGTTCCGATGGACTGGCCCGAGCAACGGGCACGGATGATCGGCAGCCCGAAAGTCACGTCGGGGGCCAAGTACAGCGAGACCGTGAAGCGCGGCCAGTGCGCCACGATGAAATTCACGGTGCCGATGATTCCCGCGGGCGAATCGGCCGGCGTGGAACTGCTCTATGAGATCACGCGCTGGCGGATGGAGTTCGCCTCGCCGACGGAAGACCTGACCCTGCCGCACGGTCCCCCGCCGGACGTCCGCGATCAATTCGTCAAGAACGACGCGCCGGGCCTCGAAATGAAGCACCCCAAGATCGTCGGCCTCACGCGCGAACTGGAAAAGGAACATGCCGGAGAGAATGCCTGGGACCGGGTGAAGGGCTTTTGGCAGTGGACCCGCGACAACGTCGAATTCAAGAACGGCGATTTCCGCGGGGCGCTGTTCGCCATCGAGCATCACTGCGGCGACTGCGAGGAAATGAGCGCCCTGTTCGTGAGCATGTGCCGGCTGTCGGGAGTGGTGGCACGCAGCGTATGGGTCGAGGGCCACAACTATCCGGAGTTTTATCTGCTCGATTCACAGGGCCGCGGGCACTGGATTCCGGCCCAGGTCGTGGGGCCGCCCTGGTTCGGCGAGATGACCGAGTATCGGCCGATCTTTCAGAAGGGCGACCGCTTTTACGATCCCTTCCAGCGGCAGTACGTGCGCTACACTCCGCAGACGATGAAGGCCGACGGCAAAGTGAAGCCCAAGTTCACCGTCGAGCACCTGATTCTGGCCGATTCGGATATCAACGGGCCGACGTATGAGAATAGCCGCGAATAGCCATGTTGCTCACCGACTATGAACGAAGTTTTTTGAGCGTATTTATCCGCGAAGCGACGACCGACCCTTTTAAGGGCCCCGTCACGGAGGAACTGCACCGCAGGGGCATTTACTACAGCGACTTGTCCGATTTGATGGCGGCCTACTACAGGGAGACGCCCGCCGACCAAGTCGCCGCTTTCGGCGAACAAAGTTTCACGGCCTGTTCTTGTCCTTGGCCTGACCGAGAGGCGGTTGCCTGTCGGAACCACGAGGTCCGATCCGAGCTCGAAGCGATGGCCAAGCAAGCCGCATTGTAATGCTGCGATTCTTGTCGATATCACTCATCGTTGCCACTTTCACCGTGCGATCCGACCTGGCTTCGGCGGTCGAGAATAGCGACGCGCCACGGGCCGCCGTTTCCGGCAATGCGACCGCCGAGCAAGCGATCACCGAGCGACGCGCGCAGCGGCTGAAGCTCTTGCCGGCACCGCCGTCGCCGCCCAAGGTCGCCTGGTCGCCAACCGGCAAGCAAACCGTCAACTTGAATCCCCTCGACCGGTTCATCTATGCCGGCTGGCAGGCCGCGAAATTACGCCAGGCCAGCCGGCCGCCCGAACTGTGCGACGACGCGACCTTCTGCCGACGCGTGTATCTCGACCTGACCGGCGTCATTCCCGGCCCGCTGGAAGTGAACCGCTTTCTGGCCCATCGCTCGCCGCAAAAACGGGCGGAACTGATCGATCAACTCTTGGCACGCGACGCCGATTACGCGGCACACTGGACGCCGTTCTGGGAAGACGCCCTGGCCAGCCAGCCGGTGCTCAGCCAGGGAGGCATCCCCACGCGCGGCAATTACCGCGAGTGGATTTACGACAGTCTCAAAGAGAACCGGCCCTACGACGTCATGCTGGCCGAGCTGATCGACCCCAGCATGCCGCGGCGGCATCGGGCAGTGACCGAGGACCTGTTCGGCGTCAAATACGCCATCGAGTACGTCCGCAACGAAGACCATACCGTCACGTTGCAGACGGCCGCCAATATTGGCCAGGTATTTCTAGGCACGAGCATGAAGTGCGCGAGCTGCCACGACCATTTCGACAACCCCGAATGGACGCAGCAGCGGTTTGTCGGTTTCGCCAGCCTGTTTGCACCCGCAGACCTGGAGCTGATGCGGTGCGACGTACACCTGGGCAAGACCGTGCCGGCCCGTTTTCCGTTCGAGTTCGCCGGCGCGGACCAGACCGTGCCGGGCGATCTCGACGGCCGCTTGCAGTTGGCCGCCCGGCTGCTCGTCGATCCGTTGAACGCGCGGTTCGCGCAGACGATCGTCAATCGGCTCTGGAAGCGTTATCTGGGCCTGGGCCTGATCGAGCCGGCCGACGATTTTCGCGAGGATGTGCCCGCCAGTCATCCCGATTTGCTGGCCTGGCTGGCCTACGATTTCGTCGAGCACGGCTGCGACCTGAAGCACACCGTCCGGCTGATTCTATCGAGCCGCACCTATCAGCACCGCTACGACAGTTCTTTGGAAGATCATTTCGACGCCGCCGATCGCACCGCGCCGCGCTATTTCCGTTCGCCCGCCTTGCGACGGCTGACGGCCGAGCAACAGCTCGACAGCGTGCGGATGGCGCTTTCCGGCAAGCTCGGTCCGCAACAGCGCTGTTACCTCGACGCCCGGTCGACGGCGCTCATGCGGGCACTGGGCCGCCCCGATTCGCGGAACGAAATCAGCACCTCTCGGTCCGACGATTTTGGCGTCGTCTCCGCCTTGGAGCTTTTGAACGGCCCTGAATTGCACGAGGTGCTCAAGGATACGGAGCTTTCGTTGAAGCCCGCCGTGCGTCACGACCCGCGGCGGCTGGTGGATCAACTTTATTTGCAGGTTCTCAGCCGGCATGCGACGACCGAAGAGAAGAAGTTCGCCGCGCGATGGCTGGCCGACGATGCCTCGCAGGAAGAGGCAATCCGCGATTTGTTATGGGTGTTGATTTGTTCGCCGGAGTTCCAGTACGTGCCATGACCAGACACGAACCGACATTCAACCGCCGCAGTTTTCTTCAAGCGGGCCTGGCCGCCGGGCTGGCCGGGCCGTCGCTGGCGGCAGCCGCGCGTCCGCTGGTGGCCAAGGCCGATGCGGTTATCTTCGTCTGGCTGCCCGGCGGCGTGTGCCAGGCCGACACTTGGGATCCCAAGCGGTTCACTCCCTACGAAAAAGGAATGAAAGGGAGCGGACTCTTGGGCACGTGCCCGTCGATTCCTACGACGGTGGATGGACTCTCGATCGGTGCCGGGCTGGAGCAGATGGCCTCGGTCATGCACCACGCCACCGTGCTGCGCAGCCTGACGAACGAGACAAAGTTCGGCGCGGTCCATCTCAAGGCCCAGTATTACATGATGACCGGCTACCTGTTTCCGGTCGGCGTAAAGGCGCCGAGCATGGGCGCCGCGGTGGCCCGCACCCTGGGGCCGCGGAATCCGCAGGTGCCGCCGTACATCTACCTTGGCCGCGACATCGACACCAGCGACACCGAAAAGCAGTTCATCAACGAATATATCGGGCCGGGCTTCTATGGCCCGAAGCACGCTCCGCTCATGATCCCCAACCCCGTCCGCGGGCTGGCGACGCTGAGCGCGACCGCCGGCATGACCGTCGAGCGTCTCGACCGGCGGCTGAAGATGCTGGAGGAGGTGCAGCGAGCATCCGGCGGCAGCTTGCGAGACTCGGCCAAGGTCGAGGATTATCTGCGGGTGATGGCCCAGGCCCGTGCCATGATGGATTCGCCGGTCAAACTGGCGCTCGACTACGTCAAACAGGAGCGGGCGGCCACCATTGCCGCCTACGAGCCGCAGATTACGGCCGAGCAGGTGAAAGACAAGAAATATTATTTTGGCCGCCGTTTCGGGCATGGGCTGCTGGTGGCCCGCCGGCTGGTGGAAGCTGGCGCGCGGTTCGTGCAGGTCGAGTATCAATACGGCGCCTTCAAAGGTTTTGACACGCACGAAGACGGCTCCACTCGCATCGTCGAGTTGAAAAAGCAGGTCGACGGCCCGCTGGCCCAGTTGATCCGCGATCTGGCCGACCGCGGCCTGTTGGAGCGGACGCTGGTGGTGGTGGCCACTGAATTCGGCCGCACGATCGCCAATCAGCCGAAGGCGGGCGTCGAGCCAATCGGCTTCGCCGAGCAGCAGTCGGGCGACGACCTGCTGATCGAGAGCGAGAAGATGTATGGCTTTCACGGCCACTTCAGCAGCGCCAACACGCTGCTCTTCTTTGGCGGCGGCTTCAAGCCCGGCCTGGTCTATGGCCGGACGGCCGAGCGTCATCCGATGGTGCCCGTCGAGCACGCCGTCTCGCTGAGCGACGTACACGCCACGGTCTATCGCGCGTTGGACATCGCGCCCGACACGGCTTACGTCACCGAGGGCCGGCCGTTTCACGTCACGAAAGACGGCAAGGGAAGGGCGATCGAGGCCTTGCTGGCTTGATTAATCGTCGCTGGACAAGGGCAAGGCGATTTCTTCCAGCGACTTGCGTTCGGCCACATAGGAGGTGCCGATGAAGCCGATTTCGTCGCTGGTGAAAGCCAGCGTGTCGGGATGCCGCAGAATGCCGCTGATCGCGCCCATCAGCGTCACTTCGAGGCCGTCGAGAATCCAGGTGATGCCCAAGGTAAACAGCACCAGCCAGTGAAACCGGCCCCAAGGCAGGCGGTCGAGGCGCGCGGGCACATCGGTCTGGATGGTACGCGGTGGTGCAGCGGAAAGGGTTGCCTGGGCCATGGCAGTAAGGGAGGTGCATCGTCCGTGCCAAGCCGTGGACAACGCACGATCTGAAGACGGCAATGATTGCCCCGCGGCTGGCGCATTTTGACAACCACCGCGCTGTGCGGATACGATTAGAGTACGGAACCCGTGAGACGTGCGCCATTGATGAGCTGCCCGCAATTATGACGAAAAGTCGAGAGGGCGGGGAGAATTACATTACCAAGGCCGCCAAGCGGGAAGCCAAACGAAGCGGCAAAGACGTATGTTCTATTCTTGGCAAGTGGCTCACCGAAGCCAAGCAGGCAGGCGACGTTCGGCGAGCCGTTGATATTCTTATGGCGCAAAAATACCTCGGCTGTCGAAATAAGCGGAAGAGGAGTTCAACATGAGTTGGTACGCCGCGCACTTGGTCATGTTCGTCGAGTTCAAAGATACGGTCCAAGAACAACATCCTGTTTGGGAGAACATTGTTCTCATCGGCGCCGCGAGCGAAGAGGAAGCGTTTGAAAAGGCCGAGCGACACGGTCGCAGCGCGGAAGGCGACGAGTGCGGCTCATTCCGCTGGGGCAAAAAGCCGGCACAGTGGGTGTTTGCCGGCGTACGCAAACTGACGGAATGCGCAATGCTCTCTGACGTACCCGGCGACGGCACCGAGATTTCCTTCAACGAATTGGAATTGGCCTCTCGTGAGGACGTCCGAAAACTAGCCCAAGGAAAGCCCGTTCAGGTCACCCTGGCCGATCGTTTTCCCACAACCTCACGAAGTGGCGCGGACGCCGAAAGCAAAGCTCGTAAACGGAAACCTGCCTGATCCAGTGAGGCCTGCTCACACGAGCTCGAAAATCGTGGCGATTCCCTGACCGACGCCGATGCACATGGTCGCCAGGCCGCGCGTGGCGCCGCGGTCGACCATGGTGTGAATGAGCGTGGTCGCAATCCGCGCGCCGCTGGCGCCCAGCGGATGCCCGATGGCGATCGCCCCGCCACGCACGTTCAGCTTCTCCTCGTCGATGCCCAGCATCCGCACGCAGGCCAGCGTCTGGGCCGCGAACGCCTCGTTCAGTTCGATCAGGTCGATATCTTTCAGCGACAGGCCGGCCCGCTTGAGGGCCTTCTGGGTCGCCGGCACGGGTCCGGTGCCCATCACGCACGGATCGACGCCCACGACGGCCGTGGACAGCACGCGCACCAGCGGCTTCAGGCCCAGCTCGGCGGCTTTCTCTTCCGACATCACCAACATCGCCGCCGCGCCGTCGTTCAAGGGCGAGCTGTTGCCCGCCGTCACCGTGCCGACGCCGGGCATAAACGCCGGCTTCAATGCCCCCAGGCTCTCCAGGCTGCAATCAGGCCGGATGCACTGGTCGGTCTCGACGAGCGTGCGCTCACCGGCCTCGTTGCGGCCCCAAACCGGCACGATCTCGTTCTTGAAGTCGCCATTGGCCGTGGCTTCGGCGGCACGGTGATGGCTGCGCATGGAAAACACGTCTTGCTCCTGGCGCGAAATGCCTTGCGTCTGGGCCAAGAACTCGGCCGTCACGCCCATGTTCAGCGCGCCCTTCGACGTGCGATGGAACAGCTTGGGGTTGATGTCGATGCCGGCGTCCATGGCGATATGGTGCATGTGCTCCAGCCCGCCCACGATCTGCACGTCTTCGAAGCCCGCCATGATGGCGTGCGTGGCCTGGTTGAGCGCCTGCAGGCTCGAACCGCAGAGCCGGTTGATCGTCGTGCCGCCGGTGGCCGGCGAGAGGTTGGCCATCAGGCCGATGCTGCGGGCGACGTTGAGGCCCTGCTCGCCCTGCTGCTGCGTGTTGCCCAGCACCAGGTCTTCGACTTCAGCCGGGTCGATACCGGTGCGCTCGACGAGCGCCTGGATGACGGCCACCGCCAGATCGTCGCTGCGGACATCGCGAAAGACGCCCTTTTCTTTGTGCGCGCGGCCGATGGCCGTGCGGACCCCGTCGATAACTACCGCGCGTTTCATAGAACCTCCAAGATACTTGCTCTATATTCTACAGCCCAAATCGTCTGCCGACCGCTGCGGCGCCGGCACCCCAAAACAACAGCAGCAACGCGCCGAGCAACAGGATGAATGCCCCCGCGACGACTTTGCCAAGAAACCGCCAGAATGCGCGCTGCGCTTCGAGAGCGCAATCGAGGTGTTCAATGCGGCGCGAGGTAACGAAATCGCCGATGCTGAAACTCCCGGACGACTTTCGATGCCGAATTGTCTTCTACTCCCCATAAAACGTCCGACCCTCCTTCGCCAGCCGCTCCAACATCGGCGTTGCCTGATACCGCTTGCCGAACGATTGATAGGGCTTCAACATCTCCACAATCTTCGCGGCCCCCAGCGTGTCGGCCCAGAACAACAGCCCGCCCTTGAACGGCGGAAACCCGATGCCGTAAATCAGGCCCAGGTCGACGTCGCGCGGGTCGCGCACCTTTTGCTCTTCCAAAATCCGCGTCGCTTCCAGCACCATCGGCAAGAACAACCGCTCGATGATCTGCTGCTCGCGGAGCCTGGTTTGCCCGCGCATCAGCGGCTTCACGACATCGGCGAGCGTCGGGTCGGGCGTGCCGCGGCCCTCCTTTTTGTCCTTATAGGCGAAGAACCCGACACCCGTTTTTTGCCCCAGCCGTCCGGCCTTGACCATCGCGGCCAACAAAGGCGATTCGCCGATCCGGTCCGGGAACGCCTCGTGCATCACTTGCCCGGCGTAGTACGCCGTGTCGAGGCCCACCACGTCGTACAGCGTGATCGGTCCCATCGGCATGCCGAACGTCTTGGCCGCCGATTCGATGGCCTTGATCTCCACTCCGTCCAAGATCAACTCCAAGGCTTCGTTCATGTAGGGGAGCAGCAGACGGTTGACGAGAAAGCCCGGTCCGTCGTTGACCACGATCGGTGATTTGCCCACCGCCTTGGCGAAGGCGACGGCGGTGGCCACGGTCTCGTCGCTCGTCTTCGGCCCGCGAATCACTTCCACCAGCGGCATCTTGCGCACCGGGTTGAAAAAGTGGATGCCGCAAAAACGCTCGGGCCGCTTCAGCTTTTCCGCCAGCCGGCCGATGGAAATGGCCGACGTGTTGCTGGCCAGAATCGTCTGCTCCCCCAGCAGCGGCTCGATGCGTTGATACAGCTCGCCTTTGACTTTCGGGTTCTCCACCACCGCTTCGATCACCAGGTCGCAGTTCTTGTATTCCGCGTCGGCCGTGGTGGCGTTGACCAGCGGAGCGAACTTGAGCATCCGCTGCGGATCGCTCCCCTTGGTCTGCTTGTTGTAAGAGACTTCTTCCAGAATCTTTTGCACGCCGCCGGCCAGGGCGGGCACGACGGCGTCGCTGAGCGTGACCGGCAGCTCGCGCTTGACGACCGCGGCGGCGATGCCCGAACCCATGATGCCGGCCCCGAAGATGCCGACCGATTTGATCTCGCGGGGTTTGACGGCGGCCGCCACGCCGGTGTCTTTTTTGTTGCGGTCGCTGAGAAAGAAGACGTTGATCAGTGCCCGGTTGATGGGCGTGCCGAACAGTCCGGCGAAGGCTTCGGCTTCGGCCTCGCCCGCGGCGTCGGCGTCGAGGCCGGCCGAGCCGAGCAACACTTCCAGCGCGGCCAGCGGCGCGGGATAGTGCCCCTTGGTCTGGCCCTGGATATAGGCCGAGGCCGTGGCGCCTAGAAAGCCCAGCTCGGTTTCGTCGATGTCGACCGGCTTGTGCCAACGCTGGCGGTCGGCCAGGTATTCTTTGGTTGTCGCCTCGCTTCGCACCAAGGCGACGGCCGCCGCGTCGAGGCGTTCACTGGGCACCAGGTCGGAAACCAGGCCCATTTGCATGGCCGTTCGTCCGTCGATCGGTTCTCCGCTCGTGATCATCTCGACCGCGTTGCCCAGGCCGACGATGCGCGGTGCCCGCACGGTGCCGCCCCATCCGGGGAACAGACCCAGTTTGACTTCCGGGAAGCCGAACTGGGCCTTGGGGCTGGTGCTCATGATCCGCCGGTCGCACCAGATGGCCAATTCGGCCCCGCCGCCCACGCAGATGCCGTCGATGGCCGCCACCGTGACGAACGGGCACCGCGACAGCCGCTCAAACAGCTTCCGGCCGCGGCTGGCGATGCCGATGGTCTGTTCGTGCGTGGGGTTCTTGGCGGCCACGAACTCCCGCAAGTCGGCCCCGGCCACAAAGATGCCGGGCTTGCCGGAACGCAGCACCAGCCCGGCCAGATCGCCGCGGGTTTCGAGTTGATCGAGGTGCTGCTCCAGCTCGTCGAGCACCGACTGCGATAGGACGTTGGCTCCCTTCTTCGGCGCGTCGAGCGTGAGCGCGGCAACGTCGGCATCGAGCATCGACAGGCGGATTGTGGAATCGTCGGCCATAAAGCATCCTTTTCCGGATCGGTTGACTCAAGGGCGATGATGTATTCTAGCAAGCGCACCTGGAAGCGGCAGGCATCCGCCGCGCGCGGCGCATTTGGCGACCGTAGCCCTTTCGCTCCGCGAGCGGAAGGCCGTTTACTCTGTGCCCATGCGACACGCGTGTCGCCTCGGCGCGTGTCGCCGGAGGCGAACGGGCCGCAGGCACTTTGGCCGCGCGCGGCCAAAGTGCCGACCGTGGCCCTTTCGCTGGAGCGAGAGGAAAGCCGTTTACTCCGCGCCCATGCGACACGCGTGTCGCCTTGGCGGCCTGTCGCCGGAGACGAACGGGCCGCAGGCACTTTGGCAGCACGCTGCCAAAGTGAGGAGGATGACGGATGACACCCCTCCAACGGATAAGTCGCAAACCCTTGTCGCCAAAGATTTTGCGCTTCCGCGACGGAACGCGGCCACATCCGTTTCTACAACGGCGCCTTCAGGGCATTTTCGAAGATGGCCAATTCGCGCCGAACGAGGCAGAGCGATGAACACCGACTTTTGCAAACGTTGGCAGCCTTCGAACACACTTGGCAGCCTTCGAAAAAAGCCGCGAGAAAGACGTAGCAGCCGTGCAGCGGAGGTTTGCTACGTTCAAAAACGCCAGCCGACGAAATCGACCTCTGATTTGAAGGTGGCCAACTCGCCACGGACCACTGACCACTGACAACAACCAACTTTTCAAAGAGCCTGGCCGGCGCGCTCGGCGCTGCCGCCCCGTCAGCCGTCGGGCTGCCAAATTGGCCGATACGACAGCCATCGGGTTATTGCAGCTATTCTCATGCCGCAAATGAACAAAGTAACACGTGTGCGCCGTTCGGGCCTTCATCCTGCCGCATTGAATCTCCCGGCGACTCGCTTTGCGAAAAGTGTGGGTGTCTTGCTCTGCCTCGCCTTGCGTTCGACCCGTTTTGCGTTCCGTTTTGCGTTCCACCTTATCCCCTTGTCCGGACCCTCACCGCCCGCACCATCACCAAAGCGGAGTTCCCACCGCCGTGCTGCCGAAATCGACGACCGTGCCGCCCGTGGTTCCTATGTTCAGGTTCGGCCTGAGTGCCTGAAGTCGCGCTATCCCCGCCGCGGTGATTGATTTTGCCCCGGCCAGATCGACCACCTCCAACGACGGCAGTGCAGCGAGATGCACAAGCCCCGCGTCAGTGATGCGCGTTTCGCGAAGACTGAGCCCACTTAGGCACGGCAGTCTCGCCAAGTGGCGCAGCGAGTCGTCGTCTACCGCGGTGGCCCACAACGAGAGGCTGGACAATTGGGACATCGTCGAAATGTCGGCCAGCGCCGAGGACGTGATCTTCGTCGCAGTCAGATCGAGGATTCGAATCGATGGTAACGCTGCCAGACATCGAGCCCCGTCGTCGTTGAAGTCGGTCTGGTAAAGACTGAGCTCTTCCAGTCGCGTGAGAGACGCGAGATGCCTAAACGCCACGCCGGCAACTTTGGCCTCACGCAGGCGCAGGACTCGCAAACGCGAGGCCCCGGCAAGACGGCGGAGGCCCTCGTCGGTGATTTCGTGCCCGCTCGTCACCTCGGGTCCGAAGGTCGCACGCAGCTTAGCGAGTGCGGCAGGATCCCCGTGTAGGTGGGCACTGATCATGTCGAGGTTCAGCTCCTCCAGCGCAGGCATCGAGGGAATATGTGCCAAGTCACTGTCGGAGATTCGCGTCCGGCTGAGATCGAGTAATCGCAAGGATCGCAACGCAGTCAGATGACGGAGCCCTTCACCGCTGATGCTCGTGGCCACGAGGCCGAGCTTCTCCAGCGACGGCAGCTTACCGGCAACCTCGCGCAGCACTGGATCGATCGCCCCATGCGCGGGCTCGTCGCCAAACGTGACGTACGGGCCGATCTGTACCGCCTTACCGGTGAGTCCCGCCTCCCTAAGCTCGGTCAGCGAGCCCGGAATCCAGTCGCGCCCCGGCTCACTTAGCCTCAGCTCCTTGAGCGTCGGCGACGCGAGGATCGCAGCAACCTCTTTCCTATCGGAAATGTCGCAAAACGCGCCGACAACAACGTCATGGCGCTCGAGCTTGCCCAAGCTGTCAATGCGACGTAACGACTCTGCGCCGCGGCCGGCCTTTTCGACGCAAACCTCGCGACCGTGCTTAACGAGCGGCGTGACGGTCGCGACGAGCGCGCGATAGGCGTGCTCGCGCGAGGCCCAAACGGCGAGCGGGACCGACGCCAAGGTGACCAGTGCGAGGAGCGACCGCAAGGCGTACTGAGGACGGAACGTATGTGGAGCGACAGGCGAAACGGCTTTCATGACACCCTGAATAACGACCTATTCGGCATTGTTGCCCGCGGCAAGCGTTTCAAAACTCAGGCCCACCGCTATCCGCACGGAAGCGACCACGGCGCGCGGTCACTTTTTAGGGGGCGGCAACCCCAACCAGCCAAAAATGTCCTTCTGCGCCAGGCCTGGTAAAGCACGATGCTTGCCGACGTCGTCCGCCGTTGCGGCCTTTGCGGCCTCTGGATCGTCTGGGTCGTCTGGCTTTGTCGTCTTGTCGACGTTGTTGTTGCCCAACGCCGGAAAGCTCGCACCATGTAATGCATCGGGGTTATCTGCATAGGTTTTGTCGTCGGCCTCGAACACGTTGAACCGGTCGTACGTGGCGCCATCGTTCGGCACCTCCGTGCTGGGTCCGCCGGTCTTACCGTTTGTGCTATTGACCGCGTCCTCCGTCAACAAATAGACACGTAGCTTCTTATCCCATTTGCCTTGGAATTCCTTCATGAACCCGGCCCCCTTCGACTTCGCTGGAAGATCCTTAATCCTTTCCGCGATCATGCCGGGGAGCAGCTCTTTAATCTTATTCGCCACCTTAATCGCCTTGTCGCCGCCCCAACTGTAACCAGCCAGCAAAAGGCGGTACACATTTTCATCCTTGAGTTTTCCCGCGGCAACGTCGTCCAGGATTTCCTTCACCAACTCTTTTGCAATCTCCTCCTCGTTGTTACCGACCGCGTCGAACGGGGCTGTGTTCTCGGAGGACGGGCGAAATTCTATGCCGGCCGGGGCCTGTTGCTTCTGCCCCTTCGGTGGCTTGGGCCTGTTAGCGTCGAAGCTTTTTTTGACATCCCGGAGCTGCTTCTGGAACCCGGTCGGATTGCTTTGCTCACCACGGCCGAGAATGCCGACAATTTTCACCGGCCCTGTGCCTTCCGCGAATTTTCGCTTCGTCGCGGCCTTTTGCTCGGCCTGCAACATCGCGACCTGCACGGCCCCGCCCTGCTCGGCACGCCCACCCGCCACACCCACTTCATCGCCGGAACGGAACATCGCGTCCTTGGTGCGCCGCTCCTCGCCGGCCTTGGCGAAGTGGAGGTCTTCGCCGGCCACCTTGGCCGGTCCGCCCGAGATCTGCAGTTCCTGCCCTGGCCTAAAAACGGCGTTGACCGGCTCTGGACTCGTGTTATGCACGAGCACCGCGATGTCGCCTTCCAGACTGCCGACGAAGTAGGTGTGGAAATCCGCCACCCGGAGGTTGAACACTTCTTCTATTGTATCACTCTCCTCCACGCTGGTCACGATCGCCGGCACCCCACTGTACGAACGCAGCTCGTCGCGCGGCTGCAGGCGCGACGCCGCCACAAAGCCTTTGCCTCGGACGTACAGGGGGTGATTGCCGGTGATGCGGATCAGCTTCCCATTAACGCGAATGTGCCATAGCCGCGCCGGCTGATTCTCGTAGAACTGCAACACCGGCTTGGTCGCGATCGTGCCCTCCGGATCCGCGTCGTGTGCCGCGCTCACCTCGCCGCCGGCCACGAAATCCTCGATCGCTGCCCGAACGCCGTTGTGAACAATCGGCGTTCCGCGCGGGAGGCAATACTCGTGCAGAAGGCTCAGCCCAAGCTCGTTAAAGGCGGCGTCGTTGGCGGCGGCGGCCAGATTCGCCGACGGGCCAGCGCCCCAGTACGGCGTACCGCCGACGTGGACTGCCGGGCCGACGGGCGAATAATCAAGGTCGCCGGGGCCGTTCGAACTGGTGGCATTGGAGCTATTGTTGAAGTAGGCCAGCAGGCCGTTGCGGTCGATGCCGGTTTCGGCGAAGTTAT
Organism: Pirellulales bacterium; assembly: GCA_035533075.1. Taxonomy (NCBI): domain Bacteria; kingdom Pseudomonadati; phylum Planctomycetota; class Planctomycetia; order Pirellulales; species Pirellulales bacterium. The sequence continues at coordinate 41,186 of DATLUO010000084.1, forward strand.
CGATCGCGCCCGACAAATAGTTGCCCGTCTCGGTGACCGTGTAGTTGGTGGCCGGCGTGCTGTTGTAAGGCAGATTGGCCAGATAGCCGGTCTCCGCCAGGGTGTCGTTGCCGCCGCCGCTGATCGTGCGGCCGAACTGCCCGCTCAGCTCGTTGCCGGTCTCGTTCGTCGAATAACTGTCGCTGCCGCTGAGCGACTGACCGAAGGCGCCGTTCGCATCGCTGCCGTTTTCGGTGATCGTGTAGCCGTCGTTGCCGCCCTCGTTCAGCGTGTATTGCCCGGTGACGTGGCTGCCGGACTGCGTGAGCGAGTAGCCGTTGCTGCCCGTTTCGGCCAGCGTGAAGGTGGCCGAGCCGGAGTGCACCGACTCGTTGAACGAATAGCCCTGGGTGGGCGATTCGCTGAAAGTGTAGTCGCCGCTGAGATTGTTGCCGCTCTCATAGATCGTGGGTGATTGCGTGCTGCTGGAGGTCACCGTGTAGCTGCCGCCCGAATCAGTGCCACCCTGGCTCAGCGAGGTGGTTTCCACCTCGTTGGTGGTGCTGGAATAATCGCCGCTGATGGTGTTGCCCGTCTCGGTCGCGGTGGAACTGGTCGTGTCGCTCGACGACAGGCTGAAGCTCGTCGTGCCGTCCTGGCTCGCCTGGTTGAGTGAATTCGTGTCGCTGTCGTAGGTCGTCGTCGAAGAAGTGCCCACGATCGAGTTGTCGGTGCTGTAGACCGTTGTCGTCGAGTTGTCGGTCTGGACGATCGTGTAGCTGCCGCTGGTGTTGTTGCCGATGTTCGTGAGCGTGCTGCTGTCGGTGTCGGTCTCGCTGGAGCTGCCGTAGCCGGTGATTTCGTTGCCGAACTGGTAACTGCTGACCGTCGTGCTGGTGTCGGTCGCAGAGTCGCTGTAGCTGTTGCCGGCCCGCGACCCGCTGTCGTGCGTGGTGGTCGTCGTGCTGCTCGATTCGCTGAGCGTGAAGCTGCCCGTGATGGAGTTGTCGCTGCCGGTCGAGGAGCTGGAGGCGAGCGTGGTGATCGTCTGGCTGTCGCCGTCGCTTCCTCCGTATGCATCGCTCTGGTAGAGCGTGGCGCTGCTGTTGCCGGTCTCGCTGGAGGTCGAACCGCCCGTCACGTCGTTGCCGCTCGACGAGACGCTGGAATAGTCGCTCTGGTAGGTAGTGGCGGTGGTGGTCACCGCGCCCACCGTGTCGTTTTCCAGCACCGTCGTGCTGGAGTTCGACACGTCGGAGAGCGAATAGTTGCCGGCGATGGAATTGCCGGAACGATGAACGGTGTCGGTCGAGTTGCCGGTCTCGGTATTGCTGGTGGAGAGGCCGCTGTTGGTGTCGGTCTCGGCGTTGGAGAACGAGGCGTTGGTGTTCTCGACCAGGCTGAAGCTGCCCGTGATCGAGTTGGCTGTCTCGCTGGTGTCGACGGTGGTCCAAGAGTATTTCGAGCCGCTGGTGTCGGACGAGGCGTCGCTGATGCTCTCCGGGCGGCTCAGCGTGTCGGTGGCGTGCGAGCTGGTGCTGGTGTAGCCCGTGACGTCGTTACCCGAGTAGGTGGTGCTGTCGGTCGATTGATCGGTTTCGGTGGCCGTGACGGAGAGCACGGGCGGGCCGACCATATCGCCCAAATTGGTCTCGGCCGGGTACATGGTCGTGGTGCTGGTATCGTAAGAGCTGCCGCTCTTGTCGCCGGTTACGTTGTTGCCGCTTTCGCTGGCCGATGTCGTACCGGTTTCGTTCTGCGAGATGCTGGTGGTCGAGCTTTGGTTGTATTCGACGCTCCACAGCGTGCCGCTGGACGAGCCTTGTTCGTTGTTACTGTAACTGCCGGTGACCTCGTTGCCGTTTTCGCTGGTCGTGCTGTTGTCGTACTCGGTGCTGGTGGAATGGCTGGTGTCGGCCTGGTTGGTGTCGGTTTCCCAGTTGGAGTTGTGGCGGAATTCGTCTCGGCGAGCGAATAGCGGCCGATGACGCTGTTGCTGCTGCCTTGCGTCGTGTCGGTGCCGCTCGACCGGCGCGGCGGCGGCGACCGCGATTAGCGGCGGGCGCCGACGCAGCCGATCGGACCGCTTGCAGCTGCTTTGCTTATGAATGGATTGCCAAAGAACACGGTGCGTCGCGAGCCTCGTCACGACGCTACTGGCCCCGCTCCACACAAATCGTTCTGACCCGTTGTCCGTTCCGAGAGCCGGATGCGGGAAATCCGCACGTCCGGTTCGATGAGCGGGAGGTGGAAACGGAGCACGGTTTGGCTAGCCCGGATTATTCATGGCCGCGGGAATAAATATGCCTCCGGGAGGCTCTAAGGTATTGAGTACCGTCACCTTAAGGCCGCGCACGGAGGCATGTAGTGGATCAGCAGTCTGTCTTCCAGGTTACCCTCAATTTTTTCG
>DATLUO010000085.1 GCA_035533075.1 Pirellulales bacterium
TTACCTGGGCGTGGCAGAACAATCGTGGCCCGTTGAGCGGATGCACTAAATGTATGGCCGTGCTCGAACAGCGGTTCTCATGACAATGGCATGCTTGCTTTGTCTTGCCCCGTCGTTGCTTCATGCCGCCGATTTGCACGACGCCCAAAAGCTGTACCACACGGGCAAGTACGCCGAAACGATCGACATGGCCGCCCAGGCCATTGCCGCCACTGACATCAGCGAAGCCTGGCCCATTCTGAAGCTCAAGGGCGAGTTGACGCTGGGCCGCTATGCCGATGCCCGAAAGACGCTGGAAGCCGCGTTGGGCCGCTTTCCTTACAGCGCTCAGCTTCATTGGCTGGGCCGTGAGGTTTATCGCTTCAACAATTTGCCCGACCGCGCCAAGCGAATGGTCGACGAGCTGGGCGAACAGCTTCGGCAGGCGCCCTGGCGGTATCGCGACGCGATCAATGAAGTGGTGGTGGGGCGGTTCATGCTCTCGCAGGGCGTCGATCCCAAGCAGGTGCTCGACGCCCTGTTCAACGATGCCAAGAAGCAGCAGCCCAACGCGGCCGGACCGTGGCTCGCCAGCGGCGAGCTGGCCCTGGAGAAGAACGATTTCGCGCTCTCCGCCGAGGCCTTTGAGCGGGCAGCCAAGCTGGCTCCCGACGATCCCGACGCCAAGCTCGGCCTGGCGCGGGCCTTTGCGCCCAGCGATCCGAAGCTGGCTCAGGATGCGATTGAAGCGGCGTTGGCGATCAACCCATTTCACCTGGAAAGCCTGTTCTTTCTGATCGACGACCACGTTGATTCCGAACGCTACATCGAAGCCCGCGAGCTGCTCGATCGCGTGCGCGAGATCAATCCCGAACACCCTCGCCACTGGGCGTATCGGGCCGTTCTGGCGCACTTGAACAGCGAGCCGCAACAAGAGACCGAGTGCCGCGAGGCGGCGCTGCGCTCGTGGACCACCAATCCCGAAGTCGATCACCTGATCGGCACCAAGCTGTCGCAAAAATACCGCTTTGCCGAAGGTGCCCGATATCAGCGGCAGGCGCTCAAGTTCGACCCCGGTTATTTGCCGGCCAAGATGCAGCTCGCGCAGGACCTGCTGCGGCTAGGCGACGAAGACGACGGCTGGCCGCTGGCCGATGAGGTCTACGACAAAGACGGCTACAACGTGCTGGCCCACAACCTGGTGACGCTGCACGACAGCATCGGCCAGTTCCGCACGCTGGCGGGCGGCGGCTTCCTGGTGCGAATGGATGCCCGTGAGGCGGAGATTTATGGTACACGCGTGCTCGCTTTGCTTGGGCGGGCCAAGGTGCAGCTTTGCAAAAAGTACGAGGTGAAGATCGATGAGCCGGTGGTGGTGGAGCTGTTTCCGCGGCAGGAGGATTTTGCCATCCGCACCTTCGGCATGCCGGGCGGAGCGGGTTTTCTGGGCGTCTGCTTCGGCCGCGTGATTACGGCCAACAGCCCGGCCTCGCAAGGCGAACACCCGACGAATTGGGAAGCGACGCTCTGGCACGAATTCTGTCACGTCGTCACGCTGCACAAGACCGCCAACAAGATGCCGCGCTGGCTGAGCGAAGGGATTTCGGTGTATGAAGAACGGCAGGCCGATCCGACCTGGGGCCAGACGATCAACGCCCGCTATCGCGAGATGATGCTGGGCGACGACCTGACGCCGGTCAGCCAGCTCAGCGGCGCGTTTTTGCACCCGCCCACGCCGCTGCACCTGCAATTCGCCTACTACGAGTCGTCGCTGGTCGTGGAGTTCTTGGTCGAGAAACACGGTCTGCCGACGCTGAAACGGATTTTGGTCGATCTCGGCGTCGGCATGCCGATCAACGATTCGCTGGCCCGCTATGCCGGCTCGCTCGACGCGCTCGATCGCGACTTCGCGGAGTTCGCGGTCAAACGGGCGGAACAAATGGCTCCCAGGGCAGATTGGTCGGACCCGAAGTTGCCTGCCGCGGCCGGGTCAACGGCCGTGGCGGCCTTCCTCAAGGAGCACCCAGCGAACTACCAGGCTTTGCAGCGGCTGGCGGCGCGGCTGATCGCCGACAAGCAGTGGCAAGCGGCGTCGGAGCCGCTGAAAAAAATGGCCGACCTGTACCCGGACGACGGCGGCGGCAGTAACCCCTACGCTCCGCTGGCCACGGTCTATCGGGAACTGGACGACAGGAAACAAGAGCGTGCCGCCTTGGAAAAGCTGGTTTCTCTCACGGACGACAACGTCGACGCCCTCAGCCGGCTGATGGAACTATCGCTGGCGGCTGAAGACTGGCCGGCCGCGTTGAAGTTCGGCGATCGGCTGCTGGCCATCAACCCGTTGCGGCGGGCGCCGTATCGCGGCCTGGCGACCGCGGCCCAGCGAACGGGCGACGACCCGCGCGCCATCGCGGCCTGGCGGGCGTTGCTCCAGCTCGATCCGCTCGATCCGGCCGAGGCTCACTATCAACTGGCCACGCTATTGCACAAAACGGGCGACCTGGCGGCCGCCAAGCGTCAAGCACTCCAGGCGTTGGAAGACGCCCCGCGTTATCGGGCAGCACAGCGGGAGCTGTTGGCAATCGTAGCCGAAATGGAAAAAAAACCGTAGGGTGGGGCAAGCGAGCTTGCGAGCGCCGGCCCACCGTTAGCGACCATACCGAATATGAAACTCCGCCTTTCCTTCATCGTCGTCCTACTGCTGTCTCTCACCGCGGTCACATTCGCCCAGCGCGGTTGGCGTCGGCACCGGATGATCGACCCGAACATGAACGATCGCCGCGGCGTGCCGGAGTGGGAAAACGACAAAGAGTTCAAGAACGACGTGTTCACGTTCGTGCGGATTCAGTACACCTCCGAGTGGTACGACCGCTGGCTCACCGACTTCCCCGACAGCGACCTCAATTTTTCGTACCGCTTGCACGAATTGACGTCCCTCGATGTCGATCCGCGCGGCAAAATCCTGCAGCTCACCGACGAACAGATTTTCGACTATCCGTTTATCTACATCATCGAGCCGGGCACGATGATGCTCACGGAGGAGGAGGTTTCCGCGTTGCGGCGATACCTGCTCAACGGCGGCTTCTTGATGGTCGATGATTTTTGGGGTGAGGCCGAGTGGTATGGTTTCTACCGCAACATCAAGCGCGTCTTTCCCGACCGCGAGCCGGTCGAGCTGCCCTTGGAACACGAGCTATTCCATTGCGTCTACGATCTGAAGCAGAAGCCGCAGATTCCCAGCATTCACGCCTGGTACAGCGGCCACACCTTTGAGCGCTGGGACGCCCAGGAGCCGCACTATCGGGCACTCTTCGACGACAAAGGCCGCATGATGGCCATCATCTGCCACAACACCGACCTGGGCGACGGCTGGGAACGCGAGGGCGAAGACCCCGGCTACTTTCGCGAGATGTCCGAGAAGTGGGCGTACCCGCTGGGGATCAATATCGTAACCTACGCGATGACGCACTGAAGTCGAGCAAGAGCATCATGTCGTCTGCGGCAGTTCCACGATCTTATCGTCCAGTTTCGCGGCCGCATACGCCAGCGCCTGGCGGAGATCGTCGTCGTCCAACTCTGGGTATTCTGCCTTCAACTCTTCGCGATCACGGTAGATGGAGGCACGAAGAGCACAAGGAGACGAGGATGAGCAGTGTTGAACAACTGGAGGAGCCGGTCCGCAATCTGACAGTCGAAGAGCTGGCGGCGTTTCGGTCCTGATTTACACAGTATGATGCGGACGTCTGCGATCAATCGCGCAACTCCTAGATTTTGGTCTTGCTATCTTTATGCCAAACGAACTCGATCCCTTCCAAGCCGAGCAACAAATCGTCGAGCAAATCCGCGTCGGAAGGCGGCGGATCGATGCCGAGCTGTCGAAGGTCATCATCGGGCAAAAGCAGGTCATCGAGCAGCTCTTGATCAGCCTGTTCGCGGGCGGACATTGCCTGATCACCGGCGCGCCGGGACTTGCCAAGACGCTGCTGGTGCGGTCGATCGCGCAAATCTTTCACCTCAAATTCCAGCGCATCCAGTTCACGCCCGACCTGATGCCGGCCGACATCACGGGCACCGAAATCCTGGAGCAAACGCCCGACGGCCACCGCCGCATGCAGTTCGTCAAGGGTCCGGTCTTCGCCAACGTGATCCTGGCCGACGAGATCAACCGCACGCCGCCCAAGACGCAGGCCGCGCTGTTGGAAGCAATGCAAGAACACCAGGTGACCGTGGGCGGCGTGCGCTACACGTTCGAAGAGCCGTTCTTCGTGCTGGCCACGCAGAACCCGATCGAGATGGAGGGGACGTATCCTTTGCCGGAGGCGCAGCTCGACCGCTTCATGTTCAACGTCGAGATCGACTATTTGCCCGAAGACGACGAAGTGGCGGTCGTGAAGCAAACCACTTCGCGGCGGCCGGAGCCGATCGAGCCGATTTACACGGGCGACGACGTGCGGAACTTTCACGAGGTGGTGCGCCGCGTGCCGGTGGCCGAAGCGCTGGTGCGGTATGCCGTGCGATTGGCCGCGGCCAGCCGGCCCGGCCAGCCCGGCTCGCCCGCCTTCATCAACGACTGGGTGAGCTGGGGCGCGGGAACGCGGGCCGCCCAGTTCCTGGTGCTGGGGGCGAAAGTGCGGGCCTTGTTCGAGGGCCGCGCCCACGTGACGATCGACGACCTGCGGGCGCTGGTCCACGTCACGTTGCGGCATCGCATCCTCGTCGGCTATCGTGCCGAGGCCGAAGGCGTGTCGGTCGATCAGGTCGTCGACCGGCTGTTGGAGACGGTGCCGGCGCCGGGGTAGAATCTGGGCTATGATCCATGTCATGCCGAGGTTGCTGTTGTTCCTTTCGCTGGTGCTGGTCCTTTTGGCCGGCGGCGCCCCACGTGTACTCGCGCAAATCAAACCGGCCGACGGTCTGAACGGCTGGCTGCGGGCACTCGAAAAATCGCTGCCGCGCGAAGCCGCGAAGTTTTCGGCCGAGAGCGACGCGGCGCTCGACAAGGCCGCCGATGCCGTCGAGCAGTGGGCGGCACAAATCGCCACCTTCCGAGACGCCAAGACAAGCAACCAGTTTTTCGAGGGCATCGTGCTGTTGCTCGAGGCCAAGAACCGGGCTGACCGCCTGCTCGATACGACGCTCGAACTGCGGCGGCAGTTTGCCTCGCTCGACGACACGCCTCAGCGCAACGCGTCCCTTTGCGCCTACCTGGCCGCCACCAGCCGGTTGATCGATCTTTCGGGGCGGTTGCGCTATTTGCAGGTCGACGCGGTCAACACCGCCGGCCCCAGGCTGGTCGCCCGGCCCGGCGAGCGGCTGCCGTTGCTCGACCGCTTCACGCGCGACAAAAGCTCCGTCGGCGCCTTTTTCGCCGCGCGATTTTGGATCGCCCCCGACGAACAAGGCCGCTTGCCTCGCGTCGATCGCACCACTCGCGACCGCGTGCTGCAGTTGGCCGGCCAGGTCGACGAGCCGGCGCTGTTGCCTCTCTTGGTCCAGTCGCTCATTGCGCCTGAAGCCAGCCCGGAGTGGACGATCTCGCTGGCCGAGGCCATCCGCCGCGTCGGGTTGCCGCAGGAGCCTTGGCCCGATCCACTGGAAACACTGCCGCCGCCGCCCATCACTCCCAGCCGTTTGCACGAGGTGCTGGCCGACATGCCGGTCTCGGCGTTGCCGGGCGACCTGGCCCGACGGCATGCCGAGCTGATCGCCTGGCTCGAAACACTGATGCGCGACGGGCTGAGCGAGCCAAGTTACCGCATCGGAACCTTCGAGGTGCGGCCCGGCGATTTTCTGCTGATGCGCAACCCGTCGCCCTACAATCAATTCACCGACCTCTCGCCGGGGCTGTTCACGCATGTCGGCGTGGTGACGCTGGCCCGCGGCCGCGACGGCACGAACCGCATGGTGCTGGTCGATTTGCCCGAACGCGGCAATCGCATTCCGGCGGCAAACGTCGAGACCTACGTGCAGCGCAGTTTGCACTACTGTTTTTTGCGCCATCCCGATCCGCAGGTGGCCGCCGGGCTGGCCCAGGCGGCGCACGACGTGATCGGCAACGAATCACTGTTCGATCTCAACTTTCGGTTGCAGGGCATCCTGGGGCTGAAAGGCCAACCGCTGTCGGGCAAGAAAATCGAAACTTATTGCGCCGGCCTGCTGTTGCTGTGCGCTTTTCAGACGTCCGCCCCGCGCGAAGAATTCTTTCCGGTGCGCGAGCACCCGCGTGGCGGCAACACGCTGGAAAACCTGGCCAAGCTTGGCCTGTCGATGGACGACGATTTCATCTCGCCCACCGGGGCCCTCTTTTCACAGAAGCTGACGTTGGTCGGCCGTCGCGAGCCGATGTACGATCCGCGGCGCGAGGTGGAAGAGGGCGTGTTCGACCATTTCGCCTGGCTGCTGGCCAACCGTACGCTGGTGCCTTCGCCCGACTGGTTCCAGTCGCTGCGGCTGAAATTGGCCGAGGCGGCCAGCGGCAACAGCGTGCTGGCCGAGGCGCTGGCCAAGGCCGCCCGCGTCAACGCGCAGACCGACCTGGTGTCGGCGGCCAAGGCGGCGGCGGTGATCGAAACGCTCGACGAAATCGCCTTCGGCGCCAGCGGAGAATTCCTGGATGCTTGGGACTTTTTGCACGACCTGCCGGCCGAGCAGCTTGCCCGCGAAGGAGAGCCGGCGGAAGACGTGGCCGACGCCGCCCGATTGCAGTCGCGGCACGCCGCCGTCTATCAGACCTTCCGGGCCGGCCGACTTTCGCCCCGACGGCTACGAATGGAGCTGGTAAAGTATTATACTGATTCTGGGAAACGGGAGCTGGAGCAGCGGTTTTTCACGTCTACTTCAAATTCTGGAACAGAAGCAAAAAGCGGAGAGGCACAATGAAACGATCTTTGACCGGATTCGTGGTCGTCACTTTGACCATCGTGTTGACGGCGGGCACTTGGGCGGCACAGAAAAAGAAACCCACCAGAAACGGTTCGGCCAATGCGACGCCGACTTCGTCGAGCAGCGCGGCCGGAAGCTCGGAACCGGAGTTGCCGGGCGATCCACGTTTGGCGAAAATGGAGAGAGACTTCGTCATCGAGGTGGCGGGACTGGCCAAAGAATATGAACGCAAGAAAGACCTTGACCGCGCCCGCGAATGCTACGAGCAGATATTGAAGCTCGTCCCGCACCATCCCGACGCCGAAAGGAAGCTGAAGGAGATTCGCGGCAAGGAGATGATGGCCGAAAAGAAAAAGCTGACGGTGCGAGCGACCGACGGCTGGCAAGACACGGGCATCAACGTGATCGCCAATCGGCCGCTGTCGATTCATGCCGAAGGGACCTGGACCTTCCGGATGGAACAGGTTCTCGACGCCGACGGCATGGAGATCCCCAAAGAGCTGAAAGAGTTCAATCTCGGTTGTCTGGTGGGCAAGATCGTGTCGGCTGGAAGCGCCGAGGAAAACCAGCCGTTCATGGTCGGAAAAGACGTGGAGATCGCGCCGGACCAACCCGGCCGGCTGTGGCTGCGGATGTACGACAGCGATCCGACCGACAACAAGGGCCTGTTGAGCGTCGAGATTCTGGGGACGTTCGAGAAAGGGAAGTAGGGACGCCTGGCCGCAACAAAGGGAAGCCACGAAGAGCACAAAGACCGTAGGGCGGGACTGGCCTGCGCAAAATCGCGGCTTGCGGACCATTTGAAGTGATGCTGGTTTTGTTCCCGCCACGACGGGGCTTGCCGCTCGTCGTTCTACGCACCTCGCGCGTCAGCCGCGTAGCGGCGAGATAGTTTAGCCGTGGGGCGCAAGCCCACGGTACCGATGCGGCAGATTAGGCAAGCCGCGTAGCGGCGACAGAGGTATCGCACCACGCGCTCTGTCGCCGCTGCGCGGATCGTTGGTGTCCCTCTTTCGTGGGCTCGCGCCCACGGCTAAACCCTGCCGTCCCTACGGGACTGAGAAACGCAACGGGGCGCGACGCGGCGGCGGAAGTTGGCGACGTCGATCACGGTGGGCCGGCGCTCGCAAGCTCGCTGGTCCCACCCTACCGCCCTCTGCCCCAGCCACCATCTTGTTTGCCATCCGCAGGCGACGGCAACTGGCGGATTCCGCCAGTTGGCCAACAAGGGGGGTGTCACCGCGAAGGAAAACGCAGCTCCGTGTCGTTTGCGGCCACCTTTTTGTAACTGCTGGCTCGCACGCCGCTGGGATACGTCAGGCGAAACCAATAGCCGCCCGACAGGGAGACGCGATCGCCGGCGGTGTGGCTTTTCCAGGGATAGGCGTCTTCGGACCTGCCGGCCAGCGACCACAGTTTGTGGTCGGTGTTGTAGACGAACTCGATCGTCGTGTCCGGCGGTGCCACCAGCCGCACGCGCGGCCTGTCGCTGGCTGGCTCCGCGTTCTGGCCGCGGTGATACTCGATTCGTAGGTTGCCCATCCGCTTGGCGCACTCGTTGATTCCTTGTTGAAGCACTGCGTCCAATTGGCGGCCGAGTGGACTCCGCACGGGCTGCACCGGCGGTTCTTGTTCGCTCGCCTTGCCGGCCGCTTCGGCCAAGCTTGCCCGACGCGCGGCGACCGTGGCCGCACCGCTGCGGCGCAGCGTATCGAGCTGCTGGCGCAACGCCGCCTCCATCCGCAGGTAAATCTGGTCCATCATCGGTCGGTCCGCGGGACGCTCGAAACGCTGCCGCCGACGCAGGTTGATCTTCACCAATTCGGCCACCAGCTCTTCCAGGGGAGCCAGCGCCCGCATCGTTTCGACCTTCAACTCAACGTCGGTCACGTGCAGAGTGCCGCCGCTGACGGAGACCTTGGGAGCCTCAAACACCAGGCCCTGGCCGCGCAGGGCCTGGGCCACCGCCTGTTCGATCTGCCCATAACCGATCTGGCCTTGCTGTGGCAGATCGAGCGCGAAAACATGGTCGAGCCAGAGCGTGCCGTCGTCGTGGCCGGGTTCGACGAACGCACCGACCAGGCCCATGCCTCGGGCACAAGCGTCGATGCCGTTCTGCAGCAGGTCGCCAAGCTGCCGCAACCGCTCGTCGAGCTGCCGCTGCTTTTCCTCGTCGTCGCCCGGCTGCTGGGCCAGCGTCAGCTCGGCCGCGACAACGGCTTCCATCCGCCGGTAATAGGGATCCATGACCTGCTGGCTGCGCGAGCGCGCAAACAGATGCTGCCGGCGGATTTCGATGGCAAGCTGGTCGAGGAACACGGCTTTCAGCAGGTCGCCGTCGGCCAGCCAATAGTCGAGCGAACCACCGTCCGGCCGGTCGGCGAAGGGGCCGGCGTCTTTGACCCACAGCATGCGGCCCACGATCTTGTTCGAGGGCGGCGTATAGGCGACGTCGCCCGCCCGCAACGACTCGACCGCCAAGGCGCGAAGCTGGTTGAACGTGATTTCCGCGGCACGGGCTCCCGCGGCCAGCGGGCCGACGGCAAACAGGGCCGCGTAAAGTATAAAACAACCGCGGTGCATGCCGGTTTGCTCCTTCTCAGAGACCCAGGTGACTATCTTTCTGAACGATCTTCGCATGGGAAACTCATCACATACTAACCTGCCGCGGCCATAACATGCTTGTGGGGCGTGATGTTCATGGAGGTATACGCATGCATTTGCAGCAAGCTCACGAGCTGTTCTCTCGGCGGCGGGACCGGTCGATGTTCGAGGTACACACCTCGTTGCGGGGCGAGCAGGCCTGGCCGTTGTCGGCCGCGGCGGCGGTGTCGCTGTCGGGTCAGCTTGACGACTGCCTGACGGGCGACGACTTGGACCTGGCGCTCAGCGATTTCTTGCAGCTCTATCGCCACGGTATCGTCGGCCGCGACGATCTGGAAGCGGAAATCGGCCGCGTCATGCTGGCTCTGGCCGACGCGGAACACGAATTGGCCGCCTCGGCCGTTGAGCGATGAGAACCGCAGTCGTGGAGATGCCTGTCGTTCGCGCTTAATGGAGCGCGAAACAACTGGTCGATTACCTTGGGCGATTTTGCCGTGCGTTGGGATGCCTGAGTTGATTGACCAATGGTTTGATCTAGCGTAGCCTGAAGCAACCATGGCTTTTGTCGTCAACCTGAAGGAATCGGTCATCGACGACTTGCGCTGGTTGGGCCGCAAGCATGGCCGGCTGCTGCTCAAAGAGGCGGAAAGGCGATTGTCCGTCGATCCGCTCGCGGAAGCTCGCAACATGAAAACGTTGCGGCCAAACCCTGTGGCGCAGCGCGAACTTCGATTGTCCGGGAAATATCGAATCTTATTCAACGTAGATCCTGCCGACGAGATCGTCACGATCGTGCTCGTTGGCGAAAAACGCGGCGATGCCCTAATCGTCCAGGGCGAGGAGTTCACAGAACATGAAAGTCATCCCCCTGAGTGAAGCGAGGGCCAACTTGAGCCGTTATGGCCATCTGTGCCATGACGAACCGATCATTGTAACGGTCAACGGAGTTCCCAGCTTCCAGTTGGTGCCTCTTGAAGAGGACCGGGCCTTGGTCGATCGACTCATCGAACATAATCCCAAGTTTCGAGAGATCTTGGAAAAGAGACTTGACGAGCGAGGCGTCTCGGTCAAGGCGGCACTGCGACGTCTGTAAGGCTGTCTTCCATCTACAAATCGCCGACGGCGCGGCGCAAGCGGAACCAGGCCAGCGCGGCGTCGTAGGTGGCGTTGTAGAAATTGGCGTAGCTCTGCACGCGCTGCGCTTCGGCGTCGAGCACCTCGGTGTAGGTGCTCAATTGCTGGCGGTAACGGTCCTGCACCACGTTCACGTTCTCTTCGGACTGGGTGACGGCCACCTGCGAAACCTCGACCCGCTCGCGGGCCTCGGCCAGGTTGAGCCAACGGGTGCGCACCTCCAGGGCGATGGCCGCCGCCTGGTCGGCCCGCTGCCGCAACAATGCCCGGCCCTGCTGCTCTTGCGCCTGGGCCTGCCGCCGCGAGGCGCCGCCGTCGTAAAAGTTCCAACTTCCCACGGCCGTCGCCGCCCAGATGTCGCGATTGCTCAACGTGTTGAAGCCGAGGTAGGCGTAGTTCAAGCCGACGTTGACGTTGGGCCGCACCGCCGCCCGCGTCACTTGGGCCTGGGCGTCCAGGGCCCGCGCCTGTTGCGTCAACGAAATCAGCTCGGGCCGGTTGCGCAGGGCCTGCTGTGTAAGCCGTTCCAGGTCGGCGGTGTCCCCGCCGTCAAGCGGCGTTCTGGCGCGTAGCGCGGCGGCGGGAGGCGGCCGGCGATCGGTCCGCTCCTGGGGCCGCACTTCTTCGGCCGACTTCGGAGGGCCGACTTCGTCCAGTTCGACCACCCGCTCGAGCGGCCGCAGCAAATAGCGGTTGTAGGTGGCCCACGCGATGCTTTCCGCGTTGCGGGTCTGGATTTCGCGCAGCCGGGCATTGGCCAGCGACACCTCGGCCGACAGCTCCTCGTTGCGCGTGGCCATGCCGACCCGCTGCCGGTTTTTCACATCGGCCAGGAACGAGCTTAGGCGGCTGACGTCGCTACGGGCGACTGCCAGGTTGCGTTTGGCTTGCAACACGCCGACGTAGGCTTCGGCCACGGCCAGCTTCAAATCGAGCGCCGTGCGAAACTGCTCCGCGCGCTGCTGGGCGGCCCTCGCGCCGGCCGCGTCGATCGACGCGCGGATTTTCCCGCCGGCATAAATGGGCTGGTTCAGCGAGTTGATGGCAATCGGGATATTGTTCTGAGTGACGCCGAACAGGAAGGGGACGGTTCCGCCCGCTTGCGGGCCGCCGCCCGACGCGCCGGAGCCGGCGAACGCCGGCGAATTAATGCCCGGCGTAGGACTGAGCAACTGGGCATCGATGACGTTGGCGGTTCCCCTGGGAAGCCGGCCGCGCTGGGCCGCCGCCAGGTTGAGTCCGGCTGCGCCGGTGTTCAGCCGCTGGGCCTGCAACTGCGGATTGGCCGAGAGCACGATCCGCCAGGCGTCGCCCAGGTTCTCGGCGCGCGCCGTTGCCGACGCCGCCAACCACAGCAGTGCACACCAGACCGGTTTTCCGCAAGCGCGTTTCGTCATCCGAAATCGTTTCCCCCAGCATCAGCCCCGCAGTTTTCGACATGGGGCATTAGTACCGAATCGGCCGAGAATGCCGACGAACATTGACTTTAGTTGTGGTAACGACTTTTACTCGCATTCGTGTGGGCGACGCGTCTTGCCCGGTGTTCCTACCCTTCCGGCCCACGCCCACCGCCGCCTGCCGGCGATAAACCAAGGCGGAGCGGGCCATTTCCGATACGGGCCGCCAAATTGCTCGAAAGTCGTCAAACTCGCCTCGCGCGGCGCATTTGGCCCACATGGGGCAAATGCACTCGGCGGGGCGGATTTGACGGATTCTTGACCATCTCGGCTGCCAACGGTGGCTACCGTCGTCGAACCCGTCGCGAATGAACTAAGCTTGTTTCGACGCTCCTCACAGCCAAACAGGTCAGGCCCAAGCCATGAAACGTTTCAAACGCAAGCGACTCCTCGTCGATCGTCAGGTGCAGGGCGCCTTTTTGCTGCGCGCGGTAGGCTACTGGCTGATGTGCCTGGTGACCGTGGTTTTGTTGATCACGTTCACCAACATGATCGCCGAACCCGCCAAGCTGTTGCTGACCGATATCGACAACCCCTGGTTCCGTCTGGGGCCGACGGTGGTGTGCGGCCTGTGCTTCTTGCCGGTCGTCATTTACGACTTTCTGCAGCTCAGCAATCGGCTGGTCGGTCCGCTGGTGCGCCTGCGGCGGGGCATGCGAGCGCTGGGCGAGGGCCGGCACGTCGAACCGATCAAGTTCCGCGACGGCGACTTCTGGCGCGAGTTCGCCGATGAATTCAACGCCGTCGCCCGCCGGGTTCACGAGGCAGGCGGCTGCTGCGGCCGGCAATCGAGCGAGAGAACCGCGCCGGAGCTTGTCAGCGTGGGCAGCGGCGATTAGCCTTTCCGTAGGGTGGGGCCAGCGAGCTTGCGAGCGCCGGCCCACCAGTCCGAGGCGCCAGGCGTCAGGATAAACAAACCTGATGCCTGATGCCTGATGCCTTCCCCGGAGTGCCGGCGCTCGCAAAGCTCGCTCGCTCCCACCCTACCTGTTGCACAACCCACGGTTCACCATCGACGAGCTTGCCATGATCTCTTGCCGCTTCGCCTGCACGGTTTCGCAGTTTGTGTTGCTTGCACTTTTCTTCTCGCCACGACACACTTGTGCCGTGGACGACTATCAGCCCGGACCCGATTCGCAGCGTCAGCCCGGCGTACCGCAGGGCAAGGTCACGCAGCACTTCTGGAAGAGCAAGGTGTTCGAGGGCACCGAGCGCGACTACTGGGTCTACGTGCCGGCGCAGTACACGCCCGAAGAGCCGGCGGCGGTGATGGTCTTTCAGGACGGCGGCGGCTACGTCGATGAAAAACGCGATTTCCGCGTTCCCATCGTGTTCGACAACCTGATCTTCGGCGGCGACATGCCGGTGACCATCGGCCTGTTTATCAATCCGGGATCCTTTCCGCCGAAGGAGCCCAACGGGCAGGCGAAATCGAATCGCAGCTTCGAGTACGACACGCTCAGCGACCAGTATGCCCGCTTCCTGTTGGAGGAGATGCTGCCCGAACTCGCAAAGAGCTACAAATTGGCAGACGACGCTTCCGCACGGGCGATCTGCGGCATCAGTTCCGGCGGCATTTGCGCGTTTACGGTGGCCTGGCAGCGTCCCGACGCCTTCAGCAAGGTGCTGAGCCATGTGGGGAGCTTCACGAACATCCGCGGCGGGCACGTCTACCCGGCCCTGATCCGCCAGACGGAAAAGAAGCCGGTCCGGGTGTTCTTGCAGGACGGTTCGGGCGACCTGGACAACAAGTTTGGCAACTGGCCCTTGGCCAATCAGCAGATGGCGGCCGCACTGAAATTCGCCGGCTACGATTATCAGTTCGTCTACGGCGACGGTGGACACAACGGCAAGCACGGCGGCGCCATTCTGCCCGACTCGCTTCGCTGGCTGTGGCGAGATTACAAGCCGCCCGCGGCGAACAAATAGCCTGTCCGGCCCAGTTTACGCGGCATGGGGCCGTGCGCTGCTTGAGCGATGCCGTTCCGACTGCATTTACCGCTCATCCTTGCCGATGTTGAGAAAGTGCTACACGCCTTTCCTTGGATACAACCGGCAGGCTCGCGACCGTACAGAGACGTGCGGCAAGTGCGCTGGCGCGCACCCCGTCACCTGCTGGCAATGCTTGGTCTTTGCAGCCTGGCTATCGCTGCAATGGGCTGTAGAACTGCCCCGCCAATGACGAAGGCGACCAAGCCAGTCGCCGGCAGGCAAAACGGTCTGGCTGTTGGCAACCAACCACCGCCGTCCGTTGGGCCGCCGATCTCGTCAGCCACACCGCCGTCCGCCGGGCCGCCGGTTTCGTCACCAACGCCGCCAGTTTCGTCGGCCCTGCCGACGGCTGTGCCCGCGGCGCTGCAGTTTGTGAATCGTCCCGGTGGTCCCCAAGCGGCTGACCCACGCATCGCGGTGCGGCCAGCGAGCTTTCAGCCGGAAGAGCCCCTTCCGCCGGCGGACGCAACCGCGCCGGCCAACGCGGCGGTCGCCCCGTTGACCTTGCCCGCAGCCATCGAAACGTCGTTGGAACAAAACCCCGATCTCGTGGCGCTGCGGCAGGCCGAGGGTGTGAGCCGCGCGGTGGTGGGAGTGGCACGATCGTTTCCGTTCAATCCGTTCTTCCAGTTTCAGGCCACGCCGGTGGAACAGGCGCCGGCCGCGGCGAAAGCGGCCGAGCCGAACTCCGCCCAGAAGATATACCAGTATTATTTGGTGATGCAGACCTTCGAGTTGGCCCACCAGCGAAAGCACCGCGAACGGGCGGCGCTGGCGCAGCTCAGCAGCGTGCGGTGGAACGTCTTTCAGGCCGAGCTGCAGAACATCGCCCTGACCGAGCAGTTGTTCATGGCCGCGCTCTATCAGCGCGGCCTGCGCGACCTGGCCCGCGCGGGCGCCGACCTGAGCGGCAGTCTGCTCTCGGTGATGGAGCGGCAATTGGCGGCCGGGCAGGCCTCGGCGGCCGATGTGGCCACCACGCGCATCGACGCCCGTGCCACCCGGCAGCAGGCCCGCCTGGCCGATGCCAACTATCAGACCTCGCTGCTGGCCTTGCGGCGGCAATTGAACCTGCCCTACGGCGCAAACGTCGATCTCGTGGGCGACCTGGCCGAGCTGGAGTTTGTGCCGGTCGACGCCGAGCACCTGAGCCAGGTGCCTTCTCTCCGCCGGGCCGTGTCGAAGGCCGACAGCGGCGAAGCGATCATCCGCGAGCTGGCATCGGGGCGGCCCGACGTGCTGGCCGCGCAGTCCCTGGCGGTCGCGGCCGCGGCCAACCGCGACCTGGCGCGGTCCAACCGCGTGCCCAACTTGATCGCCGGGCCGTACTACCAGTCCGACGACTTCGGCATCAAGTATTTCGGTTTTCGCGGGCAGGTCGACATCCCGGTGGCCAACACCGGCCGGCCGCTGGTCCGCCAGCGCACCGCCGAGCTGCGGCAGCAACAGGTGACGGCCGAGCAGCTTCGCAATCGCGCCGAGCAAGAGGTGCGGGCGGCGCTCGATCGCTATGAGCGGGCGCGGCGGTTGGCGGTCGATTCGGCGGCCGACCTGGGCGAGGGGATGCCCGTCGAGTTGCAACGGCTGGAGCAGCAGTTCCAGGCGGGCGAGGTCGACATGATGCGCATTTTCACGGCCCGCAGCAGCCTGCTGCAGTTGCGGCGTGCCTATCTCGATTCGCTCAACGAGCTGGCTTTGGCCGCGGCCGGCGTGACCGCCGCAACCGGCCTTCCGCCCGACGCGCTGATACGCGTTCGGGCAACTCCCCTGCCGCCGCCGTTGCCGCCTTCCGCCGCGCCGCAGGACTAGCATAAAGCCCTGGGTTCAGGGTTCGGGGTTCAGGGTTCAGGAAAGAGCCCGAGAAGCACGGCCGGCCAGCGAGCCGGTCGCGGGCCAGACGTTCTTGGCTTGGCAGATCGCCGCCGATCCGCCCGTGAATTGCAGCAACGCGACGTGCTGGCCAGCCTGCTGCCGCGTTAACTTTTCGATGTTGGACCCCGAACCCCGAACCCCGAACCTCGAACACCGGCCGGCGGCTTGCCCTGCCGCGGCGTTCAACGTATCCTAAAACTCAAATTGCCCGCCTTTGACCGGAATGTCCGGACCCCACCTGTGAGACTCACAATGAGCTTGATCCGCGCGTCGCTGTTGTCATTCTCCCTGGGCGCGTTGTCGCTCGCCGCCACCAGCGTGGCCCACGCCCAGGCCACCCAGTCCAAAGTCGCCAAACCGGCGGCCAAGCCCGCTGCGGCCAAGCCCGCTGCCAAGACAGTGGCCGCGATCGATCCGCTCGATTGGCCCACCTGGCGCGGACCGGAGCAAAACGGCATCTCGCGCGAGACCGGCCTGATCGACCATTGGGACACCGAGGGCGACAACGTGCTCTGGAAAAGCACCGCCCTGGGCAGCCGCTCCACGCCCATCGTGATGCGCGGCAAGCTCTACACCATCTGCCGCCACGAGCCGGGCACGCCCCGCGAGCAAGAAAAAGTGGTCTGCGCCGACGCCGCCACCGGCGAGATCCTCTGGGAGAACCGCTTCAACGTCTTTCTCTCCGACGTGCCCAAAGAACGCCTCGGCTGGTCGTGCTGCACGGGCGACCCCGCCACCGGCCGCGTCTATGTGCTGGGCGTCTGCGATTACTTCCAATGCCTCGATGGCGACACGGGCGAAACGATCTGGTCGCACTCGCTCAGCGAAGAATACGGGTTTTTGAGCACCTATGGCGGCCGCACCAACGTGCCGGTGGTCTACGAAGATATGGTCCTGATCAGCGCGGTGGTCATCGGCTGGGGAGAGATGGGCGTGCCCGCCCATCGGTTTGTGGCCTTCGACAAGGCGACGGGCGTGCCGGTCTGGTTCAACGGCACGCGGCTGCGGCCCGACGACACGACGTACAGCACGCCCGTGCTGACGGTGCTGGGAGGCCAGGCGGCGATGGTGTTCGCTTCAGGCGACGGCGGCGTGTGGGCGTTTCAGCCCCGCACCGGCCGGCCGCTGTGGAGCTATCAGTTGTCGCTGCGCGGGGTCAACATCACGCCTGTGATTGATGGCGATACGGTCTATGTGAGCCACAGCGAAGAGAACCCTCCGCCCGATACCTCGATGGGCGCCTTTTGTGCCATCGATGGCACCGCCAACGCCGACCCGGCCGCCAAGAATATCGACATCACCAAGTCGGGCGGCAAATGGCGCGACAAAGAGATCATGGTCGGCAAGAGCTCGCCGATTCTGGTCGATGAATTCTACGAAGCGGGCCTCGTCGATCGCCGCATCTATGCGCTCGATGATTCAAACCTGCTTTACATCTTCGACGCCCAGACGGGCAAGCAGATCGGCCGCAAACAGCAACTGCTGGGCACCATCACCCGCGCCAGCCCGGTCTATGCCGACGGCAAGATTTACGCCTGCACCACCAGCGCCTGGCACGTTTTAAAGCCGACCAAGAGCGGCGCGAAGATCACGCATCGGCTCCGCTTCGGCCAGGGCGAAGAGGTCCACGGTTCGCCGATCGTCTCTCACGGCCGCGTTTATCTGCCGACCACCGAGACGTTGTATTGCCTGGCAGACAAAGACGCCAAGACCGGAGTCGATCAACGCCCCGAGCTGCCCAAGGAAGACGAACTGACCGACAAAGAGCCGGCACACGTGCAGGTAGTACCGGTCGAGTCGCTGATCGAGCCGGGCGGCGTGGTCGAATACACGGTGCGGCTGTTCAATGCCCGCGGCCAATCGCTGGGCGACGCGAAGGAAGTGAGCTTTAGCGTCGACGGCGGCGGCACCATCGACGACGACGGGCACTTCACGGCCGACGACAAACACCAGCAGGCCGGCGTGGTGGTGACGGCGCAGGTGGGCGAGTTGACAGGGACGGCCCGGATTCGCATCGTGCCCCCGCTGCCCTGGAAATACGACTTCGCGAACCAGAAGGTGCCGGTCACCTGGGTTGGTGCCCGATATCGCCACATCGCCCTCGATTTCGACCTGCTGGAATCGCTGAAAATGCAAGACCAGCGGGCAGGGCAGCTCTACATCTATTTCATGACGGCCTTCACGAACAGCGGCCAGGAGAAAGCGAGCTTCAACGACCGCACTCCGCGCCGCGCTTGGACCGACTTTCTTCGCTACCTGGAACTGGACGAAAGCGACGTGATGAAGACGCTCGCAGGCGCCCAGCAAGAGCTGGAGCCGGCCTTGAAGTTGGTGAAAGAGTCGGGGGCCATCGCCGACTACAAATGGTCGTCGGTCAAGGGCGACGTTGGCCTTGACGTGGCCAAGGGCAAGCCCGAAAACGAAGGTAGCGACGTAGAGGGCAGTGACGTAAAGGGCAGTGGCGTGATGGTGAAGATCACCACCATACCGAAGGGCACCCGCAGCCAATGCTGGATGGGGCCGCCCAAGTTTCACGACTACACGGTCCAGGCCGACGTGCGGGGAGCGATCCGCGACGGCAAGCAACCCGACGTCGGGCTGATCGCCCAGCGTTACACGCTCGACCTGATGGGCGTGAAGCAGCAACTGCAGATTCGCTCGTGGACCTCGGAGCTGGGGCGGTTTTCGAAGACGGTGCCGTTCAAGTGGAACTACGACACATGGTACACGATGAAGTTCCAGGCGTCGGTGGAAGAGGGCAAGGCGGTGCTGAAGGGCAAAGTCTGGCCGCGTGGCGAAGACGAGCCGGAAGAGTGGTCGATCGAGGTGGCCGACGACGCCCCGAACGTGATCGGCAGCCCCGGCCTGTTCGGCAACGCCAGCGACGCGGAAATCTTTTTGGACAATATCGAAGTCAAGGAAAACAAGTAGGGTGCAGATGTTCGTGCTGGATGTGTTGCACCATGACGCGGTCGAGCAGGTCTCATCCATCGTACGGCTATTGAACGACACCAGCGGTTGCGTGGGCTGGCGCGAATTCTGGCCGCGCGATTTCACAACCACGGAGGTGGTCTCGGCTCTGGTTGCTTTGGAACATGACGGCCACGTGAGAGCGCTGCGCGAACGCTCAGCCGGAGACGACCTGCTCGCCGTCCCGTCGGGCCAGCCCGACGCTTCCGCTTGCGAAGAAATCTGGTTTGCACTAACCGAGGACGGTCGCCGTCTGTTGGACGAATGGGATCCGCCTCGAAATTAGCCTTTGGCAATTGTTTTACTCACGAGAAAAAAACATGCTCTGCATAAACCGTCTCAGTTCCGTCGCGCTGCTGTTAGCCGCGGCCATCGTGGCATCGTCGCAACTGGCTTGTTCTGAAAACAAGGCTCCGCCGGCTCAACCGAACGCCGCGGCGAAGAACGATCTCACTCCGCCCAAGGTCGAAACGTCGACGGAAACCACGCCGACCAGGGAAGAGAAAGAGCCGGCTGCTGACATGCCGGCGGAAAGCACAACGGAGCCGGCGGCCACCGAAGAAAAGCCGGCGAGCGAAACTCCGAAGGAAGAACCCGCCGAAGAGAAGCCCGCGGCCAGCGAGAAGTCGCCGCAGACAAGCAAGAGCGAAAGACCCGCCGCCAAGACGGCCAAGGCCGAAGAGCCAGGCGGATTGACCACCGAGTGGAACCAGTGGGGCGGTTCGCCCATTCGCAATAACACGCCCGTGGCCAGCAACGTTCCGACCGAGTGGAACGTCGGCGAGTTCGACAGCCAGACGGGCGAGTGGCAGCGCGACAGCGCGCAAAACATCAAGTGGGTTGCCCGGCTGGGGAGCCAAAGCTACGGCAACCCGGTCATCGCCGACGGCAAGGTGTTTGTCGGCACCAACAACGGAGCGGCTTACCTCGAACGATACCCGGCCAGCGTCGATCTGGGTTGCCTGCTGTGCTTCAGTGAAGACGACGGGCATTTCCTCTGGCAGCATTCCAGCGAGAAGCTGCCCACCGGCCGCGTCCACGATTGGCCGCAGCAGGGCATCTGCTGTGCGCCGTTGGTGGAAGGCCAGCGGCTGTGGTTCGTCACCAGCCGCGGCGAAGTCGCCTGCCTCGACACCGAAGGTTTTCAGGACGACGAAAACGACGGCCCCTTCAAGGGCGAGGCGAACGAAAACAAAGACGAGGCCGACGTGGTCTGGTATCTCGACATGATGAAGGAACTGGGCGTCTCGCAACACAACATGTGTAGTTGCTCGGTGACGTCCGCGGGCGATCTGCTGTTCGTCAACACGTCGAACGGCGTCGATGAAGGGCACACCAACATTCCCGCGCCCCAGGCGCCGAGCTTCCTCTGCCTCGACAAGAACACCGGCGAGGTGCTCTGGTCGGACAATTCGCCGGGCGAGAACATTCTGCACGGACAATGGTCGTCGCCCTCTTACGCGGTGATCGACGGCGTGCCGCAGGTGCTGTTCGGCGGCGGCGACGGCTGGCTGCGCAGCTTCCGCGGCGAGGCGACCGATGACGGCAAGCCCGAGTTGCTCTGGGAGTTCGACTGCAATCCCAAGATCGCCAAGTACAGCGTGAGCGGACGCAGCACGCGCAACCACATCATCGGCACGCCGGTGATCTTTGACGACCTGGTCTACATCGCCGTGGGCGAAGACCCCGAACACGGCGAAGGCAACGGGCATCTGTGGTGCATCGATCCCACCAAGCGCGGCGACGTGAGCAGCGAGTTGGCCGTGAAGGTCGACGACCGCAAGCACGTGCTGCCCAAGCGGCGGTTGCAGGCCGTCATTCCTGAAGACGGCGAGGTGGCCATCGACAATCCGAATTCGGCCGCCGTCTGGCACTATGCCGAGTACGACTGGAACGGCGACGGCAAGATCGCCGACTTCGAGGAGAAGATGCACCGCACCTGCGGCACGGTGGCGATCAAAGACGGCCTGCTGTTCATCCCTGATTTCAGCGGGCTGTTCCACTGCCTCGACGCCAAGACCGGCAAAGTCAACTGGACGCACGACCTGTTCGCGGCCACCTGGGGTTCGGCCATGATCCTGGGCGACAAGGTCTATGTGGGCGACGAGGAAGGGAAGATTTCGATCTTCGGCTTATCGGCCGACCCGGTGGTGGCCATGAAGAAGAAGGAGAAGGACAACGAGGAAGATCCGGACGAGTACGAGCCGCTGGCGCAGATCGAGATGGGCAACGCGGTCTACAGCACGCCGGTCGTGGCTAAGAACGTGCTTTACATCTCGAACAAGTCGCACTTGTTCGCCATCGCCAAGCCGGGCGAGGGCGAGCAGGCCAACGCGGCGCCGCCGGCCGCGGAAGTTGCCGGCAAGTAAAACATGCGGTGGCTGGGGCAGAAGCTGGCCGAGTTGGATCCGTCACTTCCGCAAGGCGAAGTCGGCCAGCGATGCCACGGTCGGCGATCTCCCGGGAGCCGGCATACCTTCTTCCTCGCTTTTTACCCAAGTAGGACACAGCATGACCAAGCGAGTTCTGGACGTCGGGCAGTGCAGCGTCGACCACGCCGCCATTCGGCGGCTGATCGAAGGCCAGTTCGGCGCCCAGATGGTGCAGTCGCAGGGCATCGACGACACGCTGAAGCGGCTGGCTGACGAGCGGTTCGACTTGGTGTTGGTCAACCGCAAGCTCGACGCCGATTACAGCGACGGCCTGAATGTGATTCGCGCCATCAAGGCCGAAGCGTCGTTATCGTGTACGCCGGTGATGCTGGTGAGCAACTATCCCGACGCGCAGGAAGCGGCGGTTGCCGCGGGCGCCGTGCCCGGCTTCGGCAAAGCGGAGCTGGACCAGCCGGCCACGCGTGAAAAGCTGCGGCCACACTTGTCTTCGTGACCCGTTTGTAGGGGTTCCTTGGCACATCCGAACTGGGTGCGCGATCCGGCGATTCAATGATGTGAGGCTCGAATGGCGATCTTGCAAGAGCTGGAAAAAGAGTTCTCGACCCGCGCGATGGAACGTCACGGAGTGGTGCTGATGCGCCCTGCCGGCGCGATGGAGTACGTTGCACGTTGCGCCGAGCACAGCATCGAGGTGCTCGGCATCGACGGCTTTCGTGTGGACGGCGACCAAATTCAGCCGCTTATGGAGCACAGCATTGACTTAAGCCTGTCGCCTCGGCCAACGAGCGAACAAATCGGTAGCCACGAGCAGGCGGTCGAGTTCTTAAAGGCACACGGCGGATCCGATCTTTGGTTCGAGATCGTCGTAGACGCGTAGCCGATCCTTCGATCAGCGCGGTAATCGGGTAAATCGGCATTCGGCGCACCGATAGCAGTAAGGGAGGACCGAGCGACTCAGCCGCTCACTCTTGTTCCTCAACTCTCCTGCCCAGATTCAGTGATCGCCAGTCGCTCTTCATCCATTCGCATATCTCATCGTAAGTGCGGCAGAAAACTTGATGCTGGTGCCCGACCGGATCAAAAGCGACGGTTCATGTCCGCATTATACGCCCCGCCGGCTGGCGGTTCCAGGCAGATGTCGTCAGACGGGACGCTTGAGCTCCGTCACGACGAACGTCGCGCCGACCACGACCAGGCCGACGATCATCGCATAGAACACCGACTTGGCAAAGCCCCATTTCAAGGCGTGGCCGGTGATGGCCGCGATGACCATCGTGCCCATCACGCTGAAGTTGAAGGCGATGAACATCGCCATGCGCTGCTGCTTCTTGCGCGCGGCCTTGTCGATCGGAGGGGCTTTGACCGCCGGCTTGGCGGACGTCTTGGCAGCCGCGGGAGTCGCCGCGGGTGCCGCCGCCTCGACGGGCCGCGCCGGCCCGCTCGCTTGCTCGGCTGCCGCCGCTTCGCGCGAATAGTGCTTGCCGATGACCTGGTTGACGTCGCCCGGCGTCACCAACACCAGCCGCACCGGCATGCCAAACCGCAGACGCAGCAAGTCTTCGATTTCCGGAGGAAGCAGATGAGGCGCCATCATCAGCACCCGTCCGTCGGCCACCATCAGCGGCACGCACGACTGCTGGCGGGCCGTGAGGGCGGGCACCTTGGGCAACAGCGATTCGTCGATCTCGGCGTCGGACAGTTCGATAAACGGCAGCCCGATCGATTCGGCGTACACCGGCATGACTTGCTCGGCCGGCGCGGAGCGTTGCTGCAAGAGGGCGTCGCGCACTTCGACGCCGATGGTTTTCGACAGCCGACGGGCTTTCTCGAGTTGCTCGGCGGTCACGACCTTGCGGGCCACCAACAGCTCTTCGAAGGTCTTGGCCTTGCCCGCCGAGGCCGCCGCGGCCCGGCCGAGCGAAGTGTCGTACTCCGTCTTGCGCACGTTGTCGGTCAGGCAGAGCATCGCCTGGCACAGCTCGTTCAGCAGGGCCTGCGACTGCGGCCCGTATTCGCCGGACGCGTACTTGCGCACGTGAGCATTCAGTTTGCGATAGCTGGCGCGGACCGCGTTCGCATCGTCCTCGAACAGCTTCAGGCCCAGAAGCTGGTAATGGTTGAGCGGACGGGCCGTTTCTTGGATGCCCAACCAGTCGCGATAGACGTCGATTTGCGTGCTGCTCATTTCGTCCCCTTATCGGACAGCCGTTTATTCCACCAGATAGGAACCGGCCAGAGCAGCATAATTGTCGATCTGCTGTTCGTCGAGGCCGCCGCGGCGTTCGATCTCGATGGCCGCTTCTTTGCCGCCCGTCTTGTCGCGGGCGCGCACCCGCACGCGGCCGTCGCTGCCGTAGGCATACGTCACCTCGACCGGCGCCCCCTTGGGCAAGTTGGGCGGCAACTGCGTGATGCTGCAATTCCCGATCAGCGAGCAGGCCGCCGGATCGGGAGCGTCGCCTTCGATCACCCTCACCGTAACCCGCACCTGGCCGGTCTCGGTGGTGTTGAATACCTGCTGCTTCTCGACGGGCAGCGTCGTGTTGCGGGGAATCATCACGTGGTTATGCGGCTTGCCGGTCTTGGGGTGCTTCAGGATCACACCCAGACTGTGCGAGTTGACGTCGTCTTGCTTGACGTTCTTGAGGTGCCGCTTCACTTTTTCGGCCAGGTCGCTGCCGGTGCGGCGGAACTTGGCTTCCAAAATGGCCGCGTGAATCGCCGCCCCCTGGGCCACGGCCGTGTGCGGCGACAGGCCTTGATACGGCTTCTTGCCCGTCACTTGCTCCAACATCGCCGGCACTTTGGGCATCAGCGTCGAGCCGCCCACCAGCACGATGGCGTCGAGATCGCTGGGCTGAATCTTGGCCTGTTCGATGACCAACTCGGTGGTGTCGATCGTGCGCTGCAGCAAGTCGGCCGTCAATTGCTCGAACTGCTCGCGCGTCACCGGCACGGAGACGCTCTTGCCTTCGAAGCGGCAGACGACGCTGGTCTGGTTCTTTTGCGACAGCTCGATCTTGGCCAGGTCGCAGTCGTTGCGCAGCACCTGGCTGGCGACCGCCGATTCGCGCGGGTCGGCGCCGTGCCGCTTCTTGAACTCATCGGCGACGTAGTTCAGCAGCCGGTCGTTCCAGTCGATACCGCCCAGATAGACGTCGCCGTCGGTGGCCAGCACCTGGAAGTGCGTGGGCATATACTTGACCACCGTCACGTCAAACGTGCCGCCGCCCAAGTCATAGACGAGCGCCATGCGCGGCTTGTCGAAACTGCCCGCACCCAACTCGCCGCGTTGCCAGGCATAGGTCAGCGTGGCCGCCGTCGGCTCGTTGATGATGTCGACCACGTTCAGACCCGAAATGCGGCCGGCATCTTGCGTGGCCTTGCGCCGGGCGTCGTTGAAATAATACGGCACGGTGATGACGGCGTTGCCGATCTTGCCGATCCGCTTCTCGGCGTCCTGCCGCAGCTTTTTGAGAATCAGCGCCGAAAGGAACTCCGGCGTGATCTCATGACCGTCGAAGGTCCGCTTGTATTCGGTGCTTCCCATGTGCCGCTTGACGCGCTCCACGACGTGGTCGGGATCTTCCATCGCCGCGCGGGTGCGGCTTGGTCCCACGATCACGTGGCCGCTTTGCGCCAGCAGGATGAGGCTGGGCGTTTCGATTTCTTCTTCTTCGTTCAGCAGGGCAACGGGATTGCCCTCGGCGTCCAGGTGCGCGATCGCCGAAAACGTGGTTCCCAGGTCGATGCCGACCGTCTGGCCTTCTTTGAATTCCATGCTGTAAGTCCATAAGAACAGGCTGCTATTGAGCGATTGTCGGTCGCCAAGCGGCGAGAGTCAACGGGGCAAGACCAAGTCAGAGCCAAAGACCAAAGGCCCGAGCCCCAAGCCCCCCGGTCTTTGGTTTGGGCCTTTAGACTTCACGCGGCTGAGAATGAGACATTGGCGGTGGCTGGGGCAGAGTCTGGCCAGGTGGAGGCCGGCACTTCGTTCATCTTGGCGGCCAGACGATGCCCCGGTGCGGCCAACCGGGGCATCGCTTGGCCCCCCACGCTTTTGATGGGCGCCAGCCGCTATCTGGCCAAGCTCTGCCCCAGCCACCGCTTTTGCCCTCGGAAAAATGTCTCATTCTCGGCCGCGTGAAGTATAGGTTTTCGAGTTTGCGGCTTCAGCCAGGGTTCGACCGAAAGACGCCGTAGCTTCTCGACTCGGAAAATCTTGCCCAGCTTACTTGATTTACGAGCTATTGTTGGTATGTTTGGGTTGTGCGGGGTCGTCAAGATTTACCCAGTCATTCCAGGGGAGCTAGGAATCAATGTTCAAGAGAATTGCGTTAGGTGCGGCTGTTCTGGCCACAGCGTTGGTCTGTGACGGCTCGCGAGCGGATGCGTTTTGGGGGCACAGCAGTGGTGGCAGCTACGGAAGTTGGGGCTCCAGCGGCGGCGGTTACTATGGGGGCTGGGGTTCGTACGGCGGTTCGTACGGCGGCGGAGGACACCACCGTCACCACCATCGGCATGCGGCTTACTACGGTAGTTGGGGATCGAGCGGCGGTAGCTGGGGTTCCAGCGGCGGATATGCCGGTTGGGGTTCCAGCGGCGGAAGCTGGGGATCGAGCGGCGGTTCGTGGGGTGGCGTGGTAACGACGGCGCCGGTTATGAACGGCGCACCGGTCTATGGCGCTCCGTCTGTCTCGCCTCCGCCCCCTCATCCTTCCGACATGCCCGCCGACGGCAACTTGCCAGGCGGCCCGGCGCCCGACGACAACATGCCGCCCGACGAGGGCGCCCCGTTGCCTCCGACCGACAACAACACCAGCCTCTACCGGCCGTCGGCCACCGCCATGTTGACGGTCCGCGTGCCGGCACATGCCCAGGTGTTTGTGAACGGTCTGCCAACGAGCAGCACGGGCACGGTGCGTCGTTACGTCTCGAATGGCCTGCGATGGGGTTACAATTACACCTATCAAATCCGGGCCGAGATCGTTCGCGACGGCCAGACCATCACCGAGAACAAAACCGTCAAACTGCAGGCTGGCGACAAGTCGGACGTTGAGTTCGCGCTCAATGGTTCAAACTCAGACCCGATCGCCAACCAGCCGGTCCGCACCAGCGTAACGCTGCACGTGCCGGCCGATGCCAAGGTCTTCCTGTCGGGCAACGAGACCTACGGCGACGGCGAGGTGCGCACGTTTACCACCACGAAGCTGGCCCAAGGCCAGACGTGGGGGAACTACGTGGTGCGCGTCGAGGTCGAACGCAACGGCCGCACGCTGAGCAAAGAGGAGACGATCGAGGTCAAAGGCGGCGACGTCCTCGATCTGAGCCTCGATGTCGATGCTCCGCAAGTGGCCCGCGCCGGCCAATAGCGCTGTCGGCTTTTTACGGTGCGGCCCCGGCGGCCCGTCGATTCCATCGGCCCTCGCACGGATTTCGTTCTGTGCGGGGGCCGGTTGTTTTGGTATCACAACAGCATGCCCGCGAGCGAAACCCTTCACGAACCAGAAAGGCGACCGGCGAACTTTGCCTGGCCGCGGCGCGTGCGGTTGATCGTCAGCGCCGCGCTGGTTTGGCATCTGGTCGGCCTGCTGGTCGGTCCCATTTCTTCGCCGCCTTCGATCTTGGGCGACCGTTTGCAGGCGATCTATCTCCCGTATCTGCAGGCCGCCTACCTCAATCACGGCTATAAGTTTTTCGGTCCCGATCCGGGGCCGAGCCATCTCGTGCGATACGCGATCGAGATGCCCGACGGCGACAAGATCGAGGGGACGTTTCCCGATCGCAAAGTGCATTGGCCGCGTCTGTTCTATCACCGGCACTTCATGCTGAGCGAGTTTCTGGTGGGCCTGGCCGGTCCCTGGGAGCCGGAGTTCGACTGGGACCGCCAGCCACTTTCGCCACCGCAGGAAGCCTACGTTGAATCTTACGCTCACCATCTGCTGAAGAAGTATGGCGGCCGACGCCTGACGCTTTACCTGGTCGAACACCGGCTGCCGTCGCCGCAGGAGGTGATTGACGGCATGCGGCTCGACGACTCCCGGCTATATCGCTCTCGCAAACTCGGCTCATTCGAGAGTTGAACGATCGATGGAACTGATCCGCGAATACGTGCGCGAGGCAGGACAGGGGGGGCTGGCGGGCTGGAACCGCTTCTGGTTCACGCCCGCCGACCCCGCCACGCTCGGCCTGATTCGCGTCATGGCCGGCGCCATGCTCCTTTATACGCATCTGGTGTGGACCCTCGGCTTGGCCGACTTTTTCGGGGCCGAGAGCTGGACTTCGCCGCACGCCGCCAGCCTCGCTCTCGCCGATTCGGGCACGTACGCCTGGAGCTACTTCTGGCTCATTCAGTCGCCGGCGCTGCTCTGTGCGGCACACATCGCGGCGCTCGTGGTGTTCGCCCTGCTCATGCTCGGCCTGTTCAGCCGAGTGGTGTCGATACTGGCATATCTGGCCGCGGTGTCTTACGTGAATCGCGTGCCGGGCGCGCTTTTCGGACTCGACCAGATCAACTGCATGCTGGCGATGTACTTGATGATCGGCCCCAGCGGCGCGGCCTACTCGCTCGATCGGCTGCGGCTGCCGCGCGCAGCCGACGGACCGCGACCGCCGGCCGCGCCTTCGACGAGCGCGAACCTGGCGGTCCGCCTGATGCAGGTCCACATGTGCGTGATCTATTTCTTCGCGGCGATGGGCAAGCTGCGCGGCGATTCTTGGTGGTCGGGCGACGCCATGTGGCTCTCGGTCGCCAATCTCGAATACCAGTCGTGGGACGTGACCTGGCTGGCTCGCTGGCCGTTGCTGTCGGCGATCGCCACGCAAGTCACGGTCTACTGGGAGCTGTTCTTTTGCGTGCTGGTCTGGCCGCGGCTGACGCGGCCCCTCATGCTGGTGCTGGCGGTGCCCGTCCACTTGGGGATCGCGGTTTGCATGGGGATGATTACCTTTGGTCTCATCATGCTGGTGGGCTGTGTTTCATTTGTTCCGCCGTGGTTGGTACGATGGTGTCTTGAGCGTGGCGGGCACAAACGAGCAGGGGAGGGCCTGGGGGCGCGCGTCGCGCAAGTCTCGACGCGACGTTCGCGGCCCAGTGTGGCGGGCGGCCGCCGCGGCTCGTAGCGTAAGCGTCCTCGCTTGCGGAGGTCTAAAAGACGGCAAGGCGGAACGTGCAACATGTCTACTTCCAAACGACTCGCAATCGTGCTGGGCGCGGTCTTGCTCGTGTCAGGCGGCCGCGTTTCTCACGCTCAGCCGCTGTTGCGCGAAGGCGACCACGAAGCCGAAGCGGACCACGAGGCCGGACCCGACCCCGAAGCGGTCCGCCGGCGGGCCTCAGCGCGGCAGCAGGCGGAACTGGAAGAAGAGCGGCGGTTGAAGTTGCAGCAAGAGTTGATGCGACTCCAAGGCGAGCGGATGCTGGCGGAGCAGGAGGAAATCAAGCGGCGAGACCGCATGATGCGGTATGCGCTGCTGATCGCCGTCGCCGTGATCGCGACCACGCTCGTCGTCGCCTATGTCCGGTCGCAGGGGGCCGAGACCAAAGAACCGCCATGAAATCACTGACCGAGTATTTGACCTTCAACCTGCCCGAACGCATGGGCTTCGTGAACATCACGCCGCAAGTGGCCGACGCCGTCCGGCGCAGCGGCGTAAGCGAGGGGCTGGTGCTGGTGAACGCCATGCACATTACGGCCAGCGTGTTCATCAACGACGACGAGTCGGGCCTGCACGATGACTATAAGCAATGGCTGGAGCAACTCGCGCCGTTCGATGCCTCGCCGCGGCGCTACCGGCACAACCGCACGGGCGAAGACAACGCCGACGCCCATATCAAGCGTCAGATCATGGGCCGCGAGGTCGTGGTGGCCATCACCGCCGGCAAGCTCGACTTCGGCCCCTGGGAGCAGGTTTTTTACGGCGAGTTCGACGGCCGGCGGAATAAACGAGTGTTGCTCAAGGTGATCGGGGAGTAGGGTGGGAGCGAGCGAGCTTGCGAGCGCCGGCCCACCATGCGCGACGTTGATCGAGGTGGGCCCGCGCTCGCAAGCTCGCTGGTCCCACCCTACGCTCACGCGATGAAAAACGCCAGCCGCGCAAGCACCGGCAAGTTGGCGTCGACGGCCTCCGTCAGCAGCGTCTGTGCCCGTCGACCGCCTGGCAGCGGCCGGCCGTCGTCGTGTATCACGAGCGTGCCGTCCTGAACCAGATCGAGCGGCCCGGCTAGCATGCCCGCACGGTCGTGGCCGCCGTCGAGAAACCGCGGCATGAGCCGCAGATGAACGGGCCACCCTCACTTGCGCCGCGCGCGGCGCAAGTGCCGGCCGTAGCCCGTTCGCTTCGCGAGAGGGAAGCCGTTTACCCCGCGCCCATGCGACACGCGTGTCGCCTCGGCGCGTGCCGCCGGAGACGAACGGGCCGCAGGCACTTCGGCCGCGCGCGGCCAAAGTGCCGACCGTAGCCCTTTCGCTGGAGCGAGAGGAAAGCCGTTTACCCCTCGCCCATGCGACACGCGTGTCGCCTCGGCGCGCGCCGCCGCAGACGAACGGGCCGCGGGCACTTTGGCTGCGCGCAGCCAAAGTGCCGACCGTAGCCCTTTCGCTGGAGCGAGAGGAAAGCCGTTTACTCCGCGCCCATGCGACACGCGTGTCGCCTCGGCGGCGTGCCGCCGGAGACGAATGGGCCGCAGGCACTTTGGCAGCACGCGGCCAAAGTGCCGACCGTAGCCCTTTCGCTGGAGCGAGAGGAAAGTCGTTTACTCCGCGACCCATGCGACACGCGTGTCGCATCGGCGCGTGCCGCCGGAGACGAACGGGCCGCCGCCACTTTGGCTGCGCGCAGCCAAAGTGCCGACCGTAGCCCTCTCGCTCCGCGAGAGGAAAGCCGTTTACTCCGCGCCCATGCGACACGCGTGTCGCCGGAGACGAACGCGCCGCAGGCACTTTGGCAGCACGCTGCCAAAGTGCCGACCGTAGCCCTTTCGCTCCGCGAGAGGAAAGCCGTCTACTCCGCGCCCAGGCGACACGCGTGTCGCCTCGGCCCGTGTCGCCGGAGACGAACGGACCGCAGGCACTTCGGCCGCGCGCGGCCAAAGTGCCGACCGTAGCCCTTTCGCTCCGCGACAGGAAAGCCGTCTACTCCGCGCCCAGGCGACACGCGTGTCGCCTCGGCGCGTGGCCGCCGGCGACTCACGGGCCGCACGCACTTTGGCCGCGCGCGGCCAAAGTGCCGACCGTAGCCCTTTCGCTCCGCGAGAGGAAAGCCGTTTACTCCGTGCCCATGCGACACGCGTGTCGCCTCGGCGCGTGCCGCCGCAGACGAACGGGCCGCCCTCACTTTGGCCGCGCGCGGCCAAAGTGCCGACCGTAGCCCTTTCGCTCCGCGAGAGGAAAGCCGTCTACTCCGTGTCCATGCGACACGCGTGTCGCCTCGGCGCGTGCCGCCGCAGACTCATGGGCCGCAGGCACTTTGGCAGCACGCTGCCAAAGTGAGCAGGATCCACGGATGACACCCCTCCAACGGATAAGTCGCAAATCCTTATCGCCAAAGCTTTTGCGCTTCCGCGACGGAATGCGTCGGCATCCGTTTCTACAATGCCGCCTTCCGGGCATTTCAAAGATGGCCAATTCGCGCCAAACGAAGCCCAGCGATGAACACCGACTTTGCGACCGTTGGCAGCCTTCGAACTCACTTGGCAGCCTTCACTGACCACAACCAAGCACGCCCCAACGAAAACAAGTCTAAGGCGTTCCCAGCGGTCTTTGGTCATGCAATGGCCTTTCTCGCCCTCGATCGGGTCCGACGAAAAAGAACATGCCGAAACAGTGGTTCGACAAGTTGCCCCACACCCACGTGGCGCTCGACGACGCCCTCGGCCAAGGCGCGCTCTTCTGCAATATGCTCGAGGAGGCGCGGGCCAAGGGGCGTTAGCCCGGATGATTCACCGGCCCCCGAACTTGGCGCGCAGACTGCGCGAACACCAACCCGAAGCGCAAGCGAGCTAAGTCCGTTGCTGATCCTCGCTTGCGCTTCGGGTTGGTGTGGGCCGGTGAATAATCCGGGTAGGCAGGCCGACGACGACGAGGTACTTTGATCACGCCTGGCCGCCAAGAAGCGAGATCGGCCCCAACATCAGGTCTGCGCCCGATCGTAGTATTCGTCGGACGAGATCAATTGCGAAATGACCATTTCATCGGTTTCGCCGCCTTCGAGTTCGCCGGCGAAGAAAGCCAGCGCGTCCAGGTCGGCCGGACGGTCCAGGAACTGCTCGAACAGCGAGTCGACCCGCAGGCGATGATATTCGTCGCTATTGAGGACAAGGGCCGCAATATCCGAGGGCGACATTCCGTTGCCCATCAGGCCTTCGAAATACGCCAGGTCGCCAGAATTGATCGCGCGGCCCAGCGCGTCCTCGAACAGCGCGCTCACGAACCCGGAGTCCGTGCCTCCGCCCCGAGCCTGGTAATACTCCTGCGAGCCGAGCAGCGCCTGCGACATACCCTCGATCGTGCCGCCGTCGTAAAGATATGCCGACCAATATTGCAGACCGGCTGCGTCCGCCGCCCGCCCCAGGTAGTGCTCGTATAGCGACTCGACCGTGTCGTGCTGAAATTCCTCCGGAAACGCCAGCTTGACCATTTGGTAAGCGACGTCGCTGCGAGACGTGCCCTGCGTCAGATCGTTGACCCAGAATTGCAGACCGCCCGGCTCGGCCTGACGGCCGAACACATCGCGATAGATCTCCTGAATGTATTTCTGGTCGGGAGTGCCCACCGTTCCGTCTTCGAGCAGTTGCTCGTGGATGTTGGCCGTCGCACTGACAGTGGCTGACGTGGTGCCGCTGGCCGGCCCGGCCGTCTGATCGATGCTGACCTGGACCGTGTAATGCCCTTCGTCGAAATACTCGTGCTGACCGCTGACGGCATAGGCGCCTGAAGAGAGCGTGATGCTGCCCGCCGAGGTGCTGCCGTCGCCCCAGTCGATCGTAGCGCTGAAATCGCTGGCCGGTCCAGGGGCGCCGGAATCGCCATCGGCAAACGTGGCCACGGTCACACCGGTCAAGGTGCTGAACTCATAGCCCGTCACGCTCACAGCGCTGGCGGCGAGGCCGGTGGCGCCGGTTGTTGTGGCGTTGGCCACGTCCGCAGTGCCGGCGACCGTGAC
>DATLUO010000086.1 GCA_035533075.1 Pirellulales bacterium
CAACGTGCGCGGTTCCGGGGGGAGCACGCCGCTGTGGGTGGCGCTGAAGGAGAAGAACCGCGACAGCTACGAGGCCCTCTTGAAGTACGGGGCCGATCCCAACGTGATCATGAGCGGCAGGCGCGTGGTGACGCACTGGGCCGCGGAGGAGGAAGACCCGTGGTGGCTCCGTTTGGCGCTCGAACACGGGGCCGATCCCAATCTGGTCAACGTCGGCCGCGGCCGGCCGAGCGAAGGGACCCCTCTCAAATTCGCACTCGGCAAAAGATCCATGATATTCCCTAAGGATGCCAGATTTCTCGGCAACGTCAAGTTACTGGTGGAACATGGGGCGGACATCGACAAACCTTGGCCGCCTTCGCCGAGAGAGGGGCCTAATGGCCCCATCGTGCCATCCTATCCGCTTGCGTTGGCTGCCGGTTGCAACGATTTTGAAAGCGTCTTATACCTGCTTGAAGCAGGAGCCGATTACAAGCTCGCAGACCCCGGAAACGGGGATAAGTCCCATTTAATAATGGGACTTATCCCCTTTTCCGGGTCCATTTAATAATGGGACTTATCCCCTTTTCCGGGTCCTTTTCCGGGTCCCCCTTTTCCGGGTCCCAGTCCGTAGCGGCAAAGATGGTTCATGAGGTCGACGACGCTGTCGCCGGTGAAGCGGTACGAGCCGTCGAATACGTGGGCGTCGTTCGTCTCCAACAACCGCAACACCCCGCCGGCCAGCGATTGCAGGTAGCGTTTGCCGCCCTGGTAGACGAGATATGTTTGCGGCGACTGCGCGTTTTCTTTGGCCGGGTAAACGCCGTTGAACACGGCCGAGAGCCGGTCGATGGCGGCCATCAAAGCTTCCTCTTTCTCGCGGCTGCGTTGGCCAGTCTGGCCGATCTCTCGCGCGGCGCCCTTGAGGGCTTCTTCGAACCGCCGCCGCGGCTCGTCGAACTCGCGCGTCCGCAGCGCCCGCGGCCAGCGAGTGGCGGTGGGATCGGCGGCGTCGGCGCGAAACGCAATGACTTGCCCGACCATCGGCCCGCCGGCCCGCACGGCCTTCGACCCGCCGACTTTCGCGCCATCGGTCAGGCGGATGTGATGCACGTCGCCTGAGTCGAGCTTCTGATCGGCCACTGAATCGGCCAGCGACTGCGGGCCGGGCATTAACTGATAGGCCATCGAGGCGGCGGCCAGCTCACGCAACATCCAATTTAGTTCATGAGTCACGTCGCCCGCGATGACGTTCTGCGGCAGTTTTTCGATCAGCCGCTTTTGCTGCTTCTGCCGCGATTCCTCTTTGTCGAGGTACGCCGGGTTCTCCTTGAGCGGGTAGGCGCGGTTCAGCGCGCGGCGTTCGAAATACGTCTGCACCCACAGCACCGAGTTTCGCATCTCGTGCTCGGCCGCGATGGCGTTATGCCGCCGCGCGATGGCCGCCGATTCCAGAAAGTCGCCCACCGCGGCGATATACGAGGCCTGGGCGAAGATGATGGTCGAAGCGACCGTCGCGCCATATTGCGGCGGAAGCGAGATATGGTGATGCGGCCCCGGCGGCGGTGGCGCTTGGCCCCAAGCGACGCCCCGCGACAATGCGATCACCACAACCGCGAACGACGCGAACCAACGAGTTCGCATGACAGGACCCTCACAGCGAAAGAATCACGCGATTCGACACGCCCGCCATTATTTGGAGGGGTGATGGCAAAAGTCAATCGCTCGTTGCGGTCACGGGCGGCGCCGGCGCCGGTTTGCCGGCCCCGAGCTGCTCCAGCTCGATCTGCACCATCTTCAGCAGAGCTTGCAGGAAAGCCACGATCATCGGACCGACGACGACGCCAATCGGACCGAGCGCCTTCACGCCCCCCAGCACGCTGAGCAGGGCCAGGAGCGGGTGCAGATTCGATTGGCCCTGCAGCACGAACGGCTTGATGAAATTGTCGGCGGCCGAGACGATCACCGCGCAATAGGCGGCCAGCACGATGGCCGCCGTCGTCCGACCGTCCAACAACAGCCACAGGCAACAGGGAATCCACACCGCTGTGCCGCCGACGAACGGCACCAGCGAGAACAACATCGTCAGCATCGTGAGCAGGGCCAGCGAGCCGATGCCGGCGAAGAAGTAGCCGATGCCCGCCAGCACGCCTTGCACCACGGCCGATAACAACATCGCCACCACCACCGCGCGGCTGACCGTGGCAAACTCGTTGAGAAGCTGCTCTTCGTAACGGTCGTCGAGCGGCGAGATGCGCATGAACGACTTGATCATCGCCGAGCCGTCGGCGAGAAAATAATACAGCGCGACGATCATCACCGCCAAACCGATCAACAGATCGGGCAACACGTCGCCGGCGTACTGCGCCGAGCCGACCGCCAGCGAGTCGGCAAACTGCCGCGCTTTGGTACGCCACAGCGCGAGCTGCTCTTCCGATGGATTCGCCTGGCGCTTCAGCCAGGCTTTCCAGGTCGTTCCCAGCAGGTCGCCCGACAGCGCATCGAAGGCCTCGTCGATCGCCGCTGCCGCCTCGGCGACCTGATCCTCACTCACGGGCGAGGTGCGCAGCGGCCGGGCGGCAGTGGCCAGCCGATCGACGTCGGCGGCGAGACGTCCGCGGTCCTGTGTCGTGGCCCAGCTTGGGGCATGGTCCAAACCTTGAAGCTCGTGGTGTACGACCGCCGCCAACTCGCCGCCGGCGGTGGCCATCTCCGCAATTGCCCGTTCTTCATCGACGGGCTGGTGCCTTTGCCAGGCATCGAGCGCGGCTTCGAGCCTTCGCAGGCCGGCCATCACCGGCGGGGGCGGCAAATCGAGCCCCGTGCGCTGACGAAGGGCGGCCAGCTTCTGCCTTATCGCGACCGAGTTCCAGTGCCGGGCGATCGAGCTGGCCTCGAACGCCGCCTGAATCAGCACCAGGAGCAAGGGGGCCATCACGATCGTCAGGATGGCCAACGTGGTCGACGCGGCGGCCAACCGCTCGCGCCCGCGGCAACGGGTGACGCACCAGTGGTGCAGCGGCCGAAAAATCACCGCCAGCAGCACCGCCAGAAAGAGCGGCACAAAAAAGCCGGCCATGACGTGAAAGAACAGGCCCCCCATGACCAGCAGAATGGCCACCAAGACAATAAAAGAGACCACACGCGCCATAACGAGTCGCCTATATCGGGACAGTTGTGGCACATTGTAGGGTAGACGGTAGGCGGTAGACAGTAGACGCGGACGCCCAATCAGCGTCTTTCCGCTCGTCACCCCGTCTACCGTCTACCAGCGGATCAGCCGCCCCTCGATGGCGCACCTGCCCCGCGACTGCGGCCTGAGCGGGCTGAACGGGTCGCCTCGTTTTGCCGATACGATCCCTTATAGGGATGATAAACCATGTCCTCGTAAGCTCCCCGCTTGGCGAAGTAGACAGCTTGTTCCTCGATGCGTTCGGGCGCCAAGGCCGGCGGGTCGCTGCTCAAGCCGCCTTTGCTTCGCCGATACCGCCGGGGTGGTCGCAGTGCGGCGTGGCCCGAGCGCTGACCGGCGTGCGTGCCGTCCATATCCTTCAGCAGCGTCTCGGCGGGATTCGGATCGCCGCCTTTTGGCACCGGGCCCTTGCCTCTGCCCATGGCACCATTACCGCCGGCCGGCGGAGTCTTGCCAAAGCGCGGTTGCCCTAAGCGCCTGCCGGGGACAAGGCTTCCGGAACGGATGCCTGGCGCCAGGCTGGAACCGTTGACGCCGGGCGATTGCTCAATGGTGTTGCCCAAGGGACCTGGGAGCATCGTGCCGATGTGCGCTCCCGGAGCCGCCTGAGTGCCGCCAATGCCGACACCGCTGCCGGTAAATCCGGAGCCGGCTCCTCCCGCGCCCATTCCGAACCCCGCGCCGCCCGCCCCGCCGGCACCCATTCCGAAGCCTCCCGCACCCGCGCCTCCGGCGCCGACGCCACCCGGTGCTCCCGGCGCCACGCCGGCGCCGCCCGCCCCGCCTGCACCCGCTTGCGCGTGGCCCTCTTTGGTGGCCGACAAACCCAACGATAGGGCCGCGGCAACCACGGCCAGCCACTTGTACCTTTTCATGCATCGCATATTCTGATCTCCCCGGTTTTCAAGCGCTCGGACGTCTGGATCGATACTTCACGCGGCTGAGGATCGGAAACTCGGAGGATGGCCTTCCTAGGCCGTCTCTTGCTTTTTTCCGCTCTGAACGGCCTCGGAAGGCCATCCTCCAAATGCGTCAACCACGCGCAACGCTTATGTCACGCAAACAACATGCCGCTGGTCGAGCGGTAAGGTCTCAATATGCCGCCCTCACCATCGCCGCGCCGCAACATCGAACTCAAGGCCCGCCTGAATTCGCTGGACCGCGCCCGAGCGCATTGTGCCGAGCTTGCGGGACCGCCGCTCTGCGAACGGCAAACCGACACCTACTTTGTTTGCTCTCAGGGACGGCTCAAGCTGCGCCAGCGCGACCCCGAGCCGGCCCAGCTTGTGGCCTACGCGCGGCCCGACGCCACGACGCCCCGCGCCAGCGATTACTGGCTCGTCGGCGTCGCCGATCCCGCCACGCTCAAGGCCGCTCTCACCGCCGCACTGGGCGTGCTCGTCGTCGTGGAGAAAGAGCGCGAAGTATTTCTTTATCGCAATGTTCGCATCCACCTCGACCGCGTCATCGGGCTGGGAGAGTTCGTCGAGTTCGAGGCCGTCATGTCGCCGGGCGACGACGAAGCGGAAGCCGTTGGCCTGGTGACGGAATTGGCACGCCGCCTGGGTGTGGCGCCGCAAGACCGCGTCGACGGTTCTTACAGCGATCTGTTGCTTGTGAAACCGCCCGCCGGGCGATAAACTGCCTCGATGGCAGGTGCTTGCTTCATCGGCTGAAAGGAAGATTTGGATGAGTGACGCGGCCCAGCTCCGCATAGACGACAAAGAGATCGACTTGCCGGTGGTCGTCGGCACGGAGAACGAAAAGGCCATCGACGTCTCGCAGTTGCGAGCGCAGACCGGGTTGATCACGCTCGACGAAGGTTATGTGAACACCGGCGCCACCACCAGCGCCATCACCTATCTCGACGGCGAGCAGGGCGTGCTCCGCTACCGGGGCTACCCGATTGAAGTCCTCGCGCAGCATTGCGACTTCATCGAAACGAGCTATTTGCTGATCTACGGCGAGCTGCCGACCCAGCAGCAGCTCGAAGCCTTCCGCAATTCGCTGCGGCGGCACACCATGCTGCACGAAGACATGAAGGCCTTTTACAACGGCTTTCCGCGCGACGCTCACCCGATGGCCATTCTCAGTTCGGTGGTCGGGGCGCTGTCGACTTTCTATCAGGACTCGCTCGATCCGCACAGTGAGGAGCAGGTGCAGGTCTCGATCTTTCGGCTGATCGCCAAGCTGCCGACCATCGCCGCCTTCAGCTACAAGAAATCGATCGGCCAGCCGTTCATCTACCCGCGCAACGACCTGAGCTATTGCCAGAACTTTCTGCAGATGATGTTCGCGGTGCCGAGCGAGCCTTATGAGCTCGACCCCGATTTCGTCGATGCGCTCAACCTGCTGCTGATCGTCCACGCCGACCACGAACAGAACTGCAGCACCTCGACGGTGCGGATGGTCGGATCGAGCAACGCCAACCTGTTCGCCTCGGTCTCGGCGGGCATCTGCGCCCTGTGGGGCCCGCTGCACGGCGGCGCGAACCAGGCCTGCGTCGAGATGCTCGAAAAAATCCGCGGCGACGGCGGCAACGTCAAAAAGTACATCGATCTGGCCAAAGCCAAGAACAGCCATTTCCGCCTGATGGGTTTCGGCCACCGGGTTTACAAGAACTACGATCCGCGTGCGTCGATCATCAAGACCACCTGCGACCTGCTGGTGAAGAAGCTCAAGATCAAGGACCCGATTTTCGACATCGCCCAGGAGCTTGAAGCCGCGGCCCTTTCCGATCCCTATTTCATCGAGCGCAAGCTGTACCCGAACGTCGATTTCTATTCGGGCATCATTTACCGGGCGATGGGCATTCCGGTGCAGATGTTTACGGTGTTGTTCGCCATCGGCCGGTTGCCGGGCTGGATTGCCCATTGGGCCGAGATGCATCATTCGCCGACCAAGAAGATCGCCCGGCCGCGGCAGATTTACACCGGCGCGAAAGTGCGCGAGTTCGTGGCCCGCGACAAGCGGTAAACGCGAAGCGGCACGCGAAATCATGGCTTGCGGGCCATTCGGACTGATTTGGAAGCGAGGAGAACCATCATGAATTGGGAAGAGCGGATCGAGATTAATCCGCGCGTGCTCGTCGGCAAGCCGGTAATCAAGGGTACGCGGCTCGCCGTTGAATTCATCGTCGAATTGCTTGCCAACGGCTGGTCGCAGCAACAGATTATCGACAACTATCCAGGCATCACCAGCGACGATATCCAGGCATGCCTGCACTATGCCGCGGACACCCTCAAGAGCGAGCGGGTGTATTTGATGTCGGCCCCATGAACATCTTAGCCAACGAAAACTTCCCTCGGGGTCGCCGTTGAGGCGCTTCGGGTCGCCGGCCACGACGTGCTTTGGGCCAGGACCGACATGCCCGGAGCGGCCGACGACGTCATTCTCGGTCGCGCCCAGGCGGAAGGGCGGTTGGTCGTGACGTTTGACAAAGATTTCGGCGAATTAGCATTTCGTTGGGGCCTTCCGGCGACCTGCGGAGTAGCGCTGTTCCGCCTGCACACGCAAGCTCCGAACTACGTGTTGGCGCGCGTCCTCGATTCGTTTACCGACGCCGCGGCGTGGATTGGCCATTTCGCGGTGGTTGAGGACTTTCGGGTCCGCGTTCGGCCCCTGCCGTGAGAGCGAGGTCGGCCCGTTTTTGAGCATGCCTACCACTTTTTGGTAGCGAGCCCCGTTAGTCCCCGGTGGGCCGGCGCTCGCAAGCTCGCTGGTCCCACCCTACACGTCATCACCGAACCCCAGCACGCGGCGAGCTTCGGCGGGCGTGGTCACTCCGGCTTCGATCGCGTCGCATGCCCGACGCACCAGCGGCACCATGCCGCTCTCCAAAGCAAGCTGTTGCAGACGCGGTCGATCGCCGCGCGACAAGATGGCACGGGCAAGATCGTTGTTCTGCACCGTCAACATTTCCGCCAATACGGTCCGGCCCCGATAGCCCGTCCCCCCGCAAAGCGAACATCCCCGCGCGGCGAGCATCGTGCCCACCGGCAAGCCGAGCCGCGAGTCGGCGTCGTCGGTCGGCTCGGCGCACTCGCAGAGCCGCCGCACCAGCCGCTGCGAAATGATGGCCAAGATGCCGCTGCGCAGCAGGTAGGGCGCGATCTCCATGTCGCACAGCCGGCTGATGGCGCCCACGGCGCTGGGCGCGTGAAAGG
This sequence comes from Pirellulales bacterium, assembly GCA_035533075.1. Lineage (NCBI taxonomy): Bacteria > Pseudomonadati > Planctomycetota > Planctomycetia > Pirellulales > Pirellulales bacterium. The sequence continues at coordinate 7,339 of DATLUO010000086.1, forward strand.
TGGTCAGCACGAGATGCCCGGTGAGCGAGGCCTGAAAGACGGTCTCGGCCGTGGCCCGGTCGCGAATCTCGCCCAGCATGATGACCTCGGGATCTTGCCGCAGCAAAAACCGCAGCCCGGCCGCCAGGTCGAAACCGGCCGCCGCATTCACCTGCGACTGGGCCACGCCCGGCACGGCCATCTCGATCGGATCTTCCAGCGAAGCCAGACTGCGGCTGCCGTGCGACGTTTGGGCGATTTCGCGCAGGCAGGCGTAGAGCGTGGTCGTCTTGCCGCTGCCCGCCGGCCCGGTGACCAAAATCGCTCCCGACGTTTCTGCCAGCAATCGCCTTAGCCCGGACACGATTTCCGCCTGCAAGCCCAGCGATTCGAGCGACTGATACTGGCCGCGGTCGGCAAACAACCTCACGACCGCTTTCTCGCCATAAAGCGTCGGAAAGGTGCTCACGCGCACCTCGGCGCCGGCCGCCTGCCGAATGCGGCCTTCTTGCGGCGTATCGGTGCGATAGGTGAGCAGCCCGGCCAGCACTTTGAGCCGGGCCACGACGTTGGGCGCCAACGGTGCGGGCATCACGGCCAGCGGCTGAAGCACGCCGTCGATGCGCCATTGGATGTCCAGGCCGGTGGCCGTCGGCAGCAGGTGCAGATCGCTGGCTTCGACCTGGCGTCCGGCGGCCAGCAGCCGCTCGACCACGAGCGTGGCGTATTGCGGATCGCCCGCGTCGAAAGCCGCGAGTTCGTGACGCAGGGATTCGAGGGTCATATCGTTGCGAATGGGGTCACACGACCGCAGCTTTCACGCAGTGGATGGGCGGCAACGAGCTGGCGACGCACTCGAACGACTCGCCGCCGTCGCGGCCGCGCCAAAGCTGGCCGGTGGTGGTGCCGAACCAAACGCCGGGGCGGCGGCCGTCGTCGAGGTCCATCGCGTCGCGCAGCACCGTACACCAGGCTTCCTTCTTGGGCAGGCCCTCGCTCAGCCGCTGCCAGGTTTCGCCGGCGTTTTCGCTCCGCCAAACCGCGGGCCGCGCGGCGGGGCAAGTGCGAGTGGCCCCTTCCAGTGGAACGACGTACACAATGTCGGCGTTGTGCGGATGCACGGCCACCGGAAACCCGAAGTCGCTCGGCAGCCCCTTGGCGATGCTCTTCCAACTCTGGCCGCCGTCGTCGCTGCGCAGCACGCCCAGCGTCGGATCGTCCGGAAAGCCGCCGTGGTTCTGCATATAGAGCCGCTCCGGACGGGCCGGATGGGCCGCGATCTTGTGGACGCACTGACCGAACTCCGGAAAGCGGTCGGGCATGAAGCCGGCGCCGACGCCCGCGTTCTCCGCCGCGAAGCTCCGATCGCCGTCGCGGCTGGTGTAGTGTCCGCCGGTCGAGATGCCCAGGTGCAGGGCGTCGCCGTGCCGGAGAATGGTGTGCAGGCAAAGTCCGCCGTTGCCGGGCTGCCACTGGCGGGCGTGGGGGTGGTCGGTGATACCCGGCACCTTCTCCCAAGTGTCGCCGCCGTCGCCGCTGCGAAACAGGGCCGCCGGTTCGACCCCGCAGAGATAGTCTTTCGAATCGCCGCCCGCCGCCAGCGACCAAACGTTCTTCAGTGTGCGTCCGTCGTCGGCGGCGAACGCGGGGGCCGACTTCGTGGGCTTGAACTTCTTGCCCAGGTCTTTGCTCACTTGCAGGGTGGTGCCGAACCACGGCGAGCTGGGCACGGCCAGCAGCTTGGGCGTCTTGCCGCGGCGGTCGATCAGGGCCGTGTTCAGCGGCATGCCGGGAAAAAACGGTCCCCGCAGCTCCAGCCGGCGCGCCGTGCTGCTTCCCTCGAGCACGAACAACCCTTTTTTGGTGCCGACGGCGACCACCACCCGACTGACCGTGCGCTGAGCCATGCCTTTAACCTCCAGAAACAGCGGGCAGGATGCTGACCAGATCGCCCGTTGCCAACGGCGTATCCAGTCCGGCCCGCGCGCGGACATGGTCGTCGTTGACGAAGACATTGACGTGCGGCCGCGGCTCGCCGCGCTCGTCGCACAGGCGGACGTAGACTTGCGGCTCGGCCCGCTCGAGTTCGGCCAGCAGCCCGCGAACGTTGGCCGCCGTCAGGCAAAGCTCGGAGCGTTGCCGCCCGCCGCGACCGCTCAGCAGCGTTTCGAGCGCCGCCGGAATCAGAACTCGGACTGATCGAACCGTGTCGTCCATCGCCTTAGTGTGTTGAGGCGCCGCCGCGAAGGCTGAAGGCACTGCTGTGCCGTGCCTTCGTCTCGCGGGCCGGACTGCCGTGGAAAAACATATCGCAGATTTACGGGAAAAGCAACGTGTGACGGCGGCGGCCGTCATTCACTCGATGAGCCCGCATTCAGGTTTCAGGGTTCAGGGTTCAGATTTGCTTGTGAAAAACAAAAAACTCGCGTGTCGTCCGGGCCGTCTAAAACTAGCCTGGATTCCCATAGTGCCGTATTCACCTAAGAGTCGGCCCCCCCGATCCAACGGGGCCGGGGGGACCTTAGTCGATCGCTTTACACCATAGCGGCGCTTCAACCGAATTGAAATCGCAGGCGCTTGTTGCCTAGCCACGGAATGCGAGTGTCGGTCTTGTCAAAGCCAGCCGCGATCAAGAGCGGATGGTGCGCGCGTTTCTGAAACTGCACCACGATCGACCGCTCGTCGATGTGCAACGTCGCAGTCGCATCGATGAAGTCTCGAAACAAG
>DATLUO010000087.1 GCA_035533075.1 Pirellulales bacterium
AGGCGGCCGCACCGCCCGCCGTTCGGCTGCTGAGAACACATCGCCTGGCGATGATGAGCACTAGGGCGGCGGTCCGACGCCGGCCCCTTCGTGACGAGTTGGGCAGCGCGGCGCTCAAGCGTCGCCGCGGGTCTTTGACAACTTACTGCGGGCTTAAAAGCTTTTATAAGCGAACGTCGATGCGTTCGCGCGAGGCTGTAAAGGCATGTCCGAATTGGTGTTGCCGCTGGGCCATGACGCTGAATGCTTGAATTTTTCCCACAAGCGCCGGCGTCAACTGGCAACTGTTGCCAGTTGGCCGACTCCCAGTCTTGGCAGCCTTCCAATTTGCTTGGCAGCCTTCGAAAAAACGCGGGAAAAACGTGGCAGTGCCCAGAACGGTTGGCAGCCTTCGAAAGTCTTGGCAGCCTTCGAATTCGTCGCGGAAGGGGCTGGCCGGCATTCATGAGAGATGCAGGGCGCGGTACGGCCGCTGCTTCGTCGACGGTTGGTGGCTGGCTCGGCTCAGTCGAAGATGAGATACCCAAAGCCCTCCGGAACAACCGCGGCGGCGGCCGGCGTCGTCCAAGACTGCAAGCCGACGCCCGGAATGGTGCGCTGAATGCCCAAAGCCCACGCCTCACGCGCGTGCGGCGGCTGCGGAACAAGCTCGGCCCAGGCAATGGCCGCTTCCACCGTCCAGGTTTCTTCGTGATGCCCGGCAGCGACAAACCACTCCGGGTTCCATCGCGCGTCGTCCCAGCACGCTTCACCCGTCCAGCCGCGATGATCGACGCTCAGACGAAACCAGGTGGACCAATCGCGATCGAGGTCGAAATAGAAGTCCACGCGGTCCTGACCGTCCAAATTCGGATCGCGTGGCCGGGGAGACTCGCTTGGCGCATAGGCCACGCCCGGTGCTTGCCGGCATTCGACGGCCAAATACAGGAACTCGCCGTCGTAAGCCAGCATCGCCTTGGCCGGGCAATCGACGTCCTCCGGAAGCGGGCCTTTCAAGTCGACGCGCTGAGCATGCTGCCAGATGTCGTCGTCAAGTTGGCCGTCGAGTCGCGGCTTGGCACCGCTGGCCGCGCGCAGCACGCTTTTCGGCGGCTGATCTTTGGGATCGTTCAGCCAGTGCTCGCCGGCGGCGCAGGCCCACCAGGCGTCGTGAGCCCGCAGACGCGTCACGTCGTCATAATACCGTTCCGCCGGCTTGGTCATCCCTTGTTTGCGGTGGGCCGAGGCCAGGGCAAAACGGACCGTGGGCTCGGCAAAGGTCGCCGGGCTGCGCTGCTCGAGCAGCTTGCCCAGAGCGGCGGCACGCGCCGCCCAATCGCTCTCCAGTGTGTTGTCGATCACCAGCGCGCGGCCGCGCATCTGCCCGCTGTCGGTCTGCGACGCCACCTGGTTTCTGCCGGGCAAAACCTGCCCCAGGGCGGTGGCCGGCGGAAACATGGTCACCTGACCGGCGACTTGCGCGTCCGTGGCTTGCCGCCCGCTCGCCTGGGCCGCGCGCCGCAGGTGCCAGGCGACCTCGCCGCTCGACCAATAGCGCACCAGCCAGACCAGCGCCGCCTCGGACAGCGGATGGTCGGGATGCTGCTGGGCCAGCAGTGCGAACGTTTCGGCGGCCAGGCCCCATTTGCCGCTCTGCCGGTAATGTTCGGCCAACTGATACACGACGTTGCCCGCCCGCGTCGCGTCCAGGCCGGAGGTGAGATCGTTGATCTCCGCCAGGTAGCGGGCCGAGTCGAGCTGTCCCCGTTCCGAGCGCGTGATCATGGCCTGCACGTTCCGCTGCTTCTGCGACATGCGCCGCAGCAGATCGATGCCCTGCGTCGAGAATTCGCTGATCATCCGCCGCGCGTCGCCGCCGGGGTGCAACGCGATGCCGCTGAAGAAATCGTGTTCGCCCACGCGCTGCGGCAATGTGTCGACGTAGAGCCGAAAACCGAGGTTGGCGGGCACGGCGGCATACCGCTCGAAAATCAGCCCGCGCGGAGTCATCGCGCGGTCGGCCAGCGACTCGCCCAGCCGCTGCGCAAGCTGCGAGGTCGAGAGATTGAGATCGCCAATCTGGCCGTCGGGCAGGCTGCCGAAGACTTTTCGCACTTGCCAGGCCGGCAGGCCCATCTGGCCGATCTGCTCCGGGAAGCAGGTCGGATCGGCCGCTTGCTCGACGGCCCCCAGCACGATTTGGTTCATCAGATGGGCCGCCGGCCTTTCGCCTTTCAAGCTGGCGGCGTGCGTGACGACGATCTCCGGCCGCCAGCAGCGAATCTGCTCGACGACCTGCGCCTGCACCCGGTCGATTCCGTCCCCGTCGTTGAGCCGGTTCCACGACTCGACAATCTGTTCGGCCGTGCGAGCGATCTCCGGGGGCGAAGAGGGAAAGTTCCAGGCCGTCTGAGCGTGGCTGGCGCCGGCCTCGACCAGCGCCGCGTGACTGCGTTCGGTCAGACTTTGCGAGGCGGAGCCGGCATCCGCGTCGCTCCGCATCAAAAGCTGCACCGCGCCCAGATAGCCCTCGTTTCCGGAAAGCCGCGCCGCCAGCTCCAGCGGAACGTCTTCGGCCCGCCCGTAGAGTGCCAGCCAGGCGGCGCGCGTGCCGCCGGAATGCTGCCGTTGCCAGGTACGCCCACCGTCGATCGTGCCCAGGATCGTACCCAGCGCGCCGACGGCCCAGCCGTGCAAATTGTCGCTGAAGGCCAACGCACGCAGCGGCAAGGTCTGTCCGGTATCGAACGCCTGCCAGGTTTTTCCACCGTCGGGGCTGGTCAGAACCTTGCTGCCGGGAGAACCCGCGATCCAGAGGCGCGAGCCGCGGATCTCCAGCGCGTGCCAGTCGAAATCGGCTCCGATCTCGGCAGCCGGATCGCCGGCGGGAAGTTGCCAGCTCGCGCCCAGGTCGGCCGTGGTCAACACCAGGCCGCCGTCGCCCACCAGCCAGCCTTCTTTCTCGCCCGAAAACTTCAGCCGGTTCAGGCCGCGCAGACCGAAGCCCGGCGTGCGGGCAGGCTGCAATGCTCGCCGGCGGACCGCCGCCAGCGTACCGGCGCGTCCGGCGGCCGCGCCGTTGTGCGGATCCACAAAGTCGGCGGCCAGCCACCCCGGCCCATCCATTCCCAGCATCGGGTCCCAAGTGCGTCCGCCGTTGTCGGTGACGAATACGCCGCTGGGAAAAAGCGCCGACGGTTCGCCGCAGGCCCATCCGACGTTGCCGCTGAAAAACTTGACGCGTTTCAGCGACGGCAGCATCAGGCCTTTGTCTTGGGCCCAGGTCCGCCCGCCGTCGCGCGTGCGCAGCAGCACGCCGCGGCTGGTGTGCGTATAGGGATGGAACCAGCCGCCGGCGGCCCAGCCGCTTTCGGCGTTCAGAAAATGGATGCTCGTCAAGCGGCAAGCCAGGCCGGTCGATTGTGCCCGCCAGTGCTTGCCGCCGTCGATGGTGGCCCAGATCACTCCCCGGTCGCCGGCCGCCCAGCCGTGCTGCGCGTCGACGAAGGCGACATCGGTCAGTTCGGCGTCTTCCTGCATTTCTCGCAGCCAGGGAGGCGGCTGGTCCGAGGCACCGGCCGGCCCTGCCGCGCACGCGAACAAGCAGGCCCCAAGTGAGACGCGGCAACAAAGCACGAAAAATCGCCGCCCGAGCTGGCCATCCATGGCTTCTTTCCTTTTCCGAGACGGTTGGAACCGCCCCGATTCTAGCCGACACGCGGCGGCGCACCTACGCGGCTTTTTGCAAAGGATTAACTCTTCTGGGCACGTGGTCGTAAGGTGGGACAAGCGAGCTTGCGAGCGCCGGCCCACCGTGTTGGACGTCGCTTTCGGTGGGCCGGCGCTCGCCAGCTCGCTTGTCCCACCTTACGCTTCGCCGGAACAAAAACCGTTTAAGCAAAATACCGCCAACCCATGCAAAAGCCCAAGTTTTCACCGGCCCAGGCTCTGCCCCAGCCACCGCCATTTGTCTCAGCAACCACGGTTCCCAAGGGTTGAAGAGTCGCCTGCCCTACCTACAATCAAACATCTCAGTGCCAGACCTTAACTTGCAGTCGCCGGCCGTTGCCGGCAGAGGAGAAAACCATCGTGAGCGCAAACTTGATCCGTTCGTTCTGGTGGGCGGTGTTGGCCGCCGGGGTCGGTTCGTCGGCCCTGCGCGCCGACGATTGGCCGCAGTGGCGTGGCCCGACGCGAGACGGCGTCTGGCACGAGACGGGCCTCGTCGAAAAGTTTGATGCTTCGCACATCAAGCCGCGCTGGCGGGTGCCGATTTCCAGCGGCTACAGCGGACCCACCGTCGCCGACGGCCGCGTCTTTGTCACCGACCGCGTGGCCGAACCCAAGCAGATCGAGCGGGTCCACTGCTTCGATTGGAAGACCGGCGAAAAAATCTGGTCGCACGCCTACGACTGCGAGTATCGCGACGTCGGCTATACCGCCGGCCCGCGGGCAGCGGTCGCCATCGACGAAGGGCGCGTGTATTCGCTGGGCGCCATGGGCCACTTCTTCTGCTTCGACGCGGCCAGCGGCAAAATTCTTTGGAAGCTCGATCTCGACCGCGAATACCGAATTCGCATGCCCATCTGGGGGCTGGCCGCCTCGCCGTTGATCGAAAACGACCTTGTGATCCTGCAAGTCGGCGGCGAAAACGCTTGCCTGGTGGCGTTGGACAAGGTCACGGGCAAAAAACGTTGGCGGGCCATGCAAGACGACGCCTCGTATGCCGCCCCGATCGTGATCGAGCAGGCCGGCCGCCGCGTGCTGGTCTGCTGGACCGGCCAACACGTGGCCGGACTCGATCCGCCCACCGGCAAAGTGCTGTGGGCCTACCCCTTTCCGCCGTCGAAGATGGTGCTGGCCATCTCCACGCCCGTCGTCGAAGGCGATCACCTGTTTGTCACCGCGTTTTACGACGGCTCGCTCATGCTGCGGCTGGACGAAAAGAAGCCCGCCGTCGAAAAAATCTGGCGGCGCGTCGGCCTCAGCGAGCAGCATACCGACAGTCTGCAATCGCTGATCGGCACGCCGTACATGAAAGACAACTTCGTGTATGGCGTCGACAGCTACGGGGAGCTGCGCTGCCTGGAGGGCGACACGGGCGACCGCCTGTGGGAAAGCCTCGACCCAATTCCGCCCGAATTCCAAGACAACCCTCGGCTGCGGCGGTGGTTCAACATTCACATGGTCGAAAACCACGGCAAGATTTGGATGTTCACCGAACGTGGCGAGCTACTGATCACCAAGCTTTCGCCTAAAGGCTACGAGGAGATCAGCCGAGCGAAGCTCATCGAACCCACGCGCGAGCAGCTCAACGAGCGGGGCGGCGTTTGCTGGTCGCATCCGGCGTTCGCCTACCGCCACGTGTTTGCCCGCAACGACGAGGAGCTGTTGGCCGCGGATTTATCGGCCGAATCGCGGTAACATCGGTATGCCCACCCCCTTTCATCGCCGGGACGTGCGTTTCGAAAGCCAGGGACTTTCGTGTGCCGCCTGGTACTACGTGCCGGCCGATCTGGCGCCCGGCGAGCGGCGAGCGGCGATCGTCATGGCCCACGGCTGGTCGGGCGTGAAAGAGATGTGCCTGGCGAACTTCGCCGATGCCTTCGCCGCGGCGGGCTTCGTCGTGCTGGTGTTCGATTATCGCTATCTGGGCGGCAGCCAAGGGGAACCGCGCGGCCAGATTCTGCCCGACGAGCAACGCCGCGATTACCAAAACGCCATCACGTGGGTCGCCTCGCAACCCGAGGTCGATCCCGAACGCATCGGCCTGTTTGGCACGTCCTACAGCGGCGGGCACGTGCTGGTGGTGGCCGCCGAAGACCGCCGCGTCAAAGCGGTGGTCGCGCATGTGCCGGCCGTCGGCGTGCGTTCGACGACGCTGCGCTGGCTGCGCCGCGGCATGTTCAGCGAAGTGTGGCACGCGGCAAGGCTGATCGTGCGGCAACTGCTGCTGCCTGGCCAAACGTTGATGATTCCGGTCGTCAGTGCCGGCGGCGGCCCGGCCACACTGCCCGGCAAGGAAGCGTGGCAGTGGAAGCAGCGGACGGCGAAGCTGGCGCCCGCATGGAAGAACGAGGTGACGGTGCGTTCGGTGATCGCGGGGTTGCGCGATTCGGTGCGGCCTGTCATCCCGCGGATTGCGCCGACGCCGCTGTTGATGGTCGTGGCCAGCCGCGACCACTATTGTTTCACCGACGAGCAGCTTCGCGCCTTCGCCACGGCCGGCGAGCCGAAAAAGCTGTTGCAGGTCGAGGGCGGCCATTTCGATTTCTATGAAGAGCCGGGACTGGCTCAAGTATTGCCCGCCCAGGTAGAGTGGTTCACGCGGCATCTGCCCGCCAAGACAACAAGGCACCCAGACGAACCTTGAACGTCCGGCTTGCTGAAGAGACGGGCAAGTTCACTTGAAAGGTCCGACGACCATGTACGACAAACAGGCTTTGATGACCCTGGTGCGCGACAAGGCGCTGAAGTTCGGCGATTTCACGCTCGCCTCCGGCAAGAAAGCAAGCTATTACCTCGACGGCAAACAGGTGACGCTCGATGCCGCCGGCGCCCGGCTCGTGGGCGAAGGGATTCTCGACCTGCTGGCCGGCGACCTTCCGGCTGCCGTCGGCGGCATGTCCATCGGGGCCGATCCGATCACCGCCGCGGTCGTCACCATAGCGGGCGTGCGCGGGCTGCCGCTGGCGGGCTTCTTGGTCCGCAAAGAGGCCAAGGGACATGGAACGCAGCGTTTTATCGAAGGTCCCGTGCAGCCGGGCGACCGCGTGGCCATCGTCGAAGATGTGGTGACGACGGGCGGCTCGTCGCTCTTGGCCATCGAGCGGGCCGAAGAGTTTGGCCTGGTGGTGACGCGCGTCATCGCCATCATCGACCGGATGGAAGCCGGAGCCGCCGCCTTTGCGAAGCGCGGCTACCTCTTCAGCAGTCTGCTGACGATCGAAGACTTCGGCATTTCGCCACCGTAAGCCGCGTGCGTCCGCATCACTGGCAGCGATCCGGTGGCGAGTTCCCGCCTCCAGACGCCACCGCGCCTCTGGGCTGTTGTCGCTCGACGGCAAGAAAGTCGTTCATGGGGCTTCGCTCGGCTTTGTTACGCCAAGTTGCTCACTCACGCTATTCGCGATGTGAGCATAGGCTCCCAGTTGATTCTCCCAAGTGACTCGATTCGAGTGAACCTGAAATGACCATTGGTCGAGGGTAACCGAGAAGGCATCAAACCGGGTCAAGACGCACCAATAGTGTGTTACATCATCCGGTGCCGTGATAGGAAAATTGACAAGATTTGTCACAGTTGCCTGCATCTGCAACTGTTGCAGTCCTTCCCCGAATTGATTCTTCGCGGTACCGGATTCTGCCGTTAACTGATTGATAACAATATCTTGCCGACCCGCTTGGTGAAGTGCCCTAACCCAAGGACGATCTTGATAAGCCAGGTAGTATTTGGGCTCGTCGTCGTAGACATGGAGAAAATAACGGCCGTTCGAGTCCCGATCCCCCAAAGCCAATGGCACCAAGCATGTGAGTCGTATCAGGTCGGCAATCAATTGGCCCTGATAGGATGCCTTATTCGTGGCATGACGCTGGAGGGAGGACTTGTTGCGGTAGAACTTTGCTTCCACCCAATTGTGGTGCCGCCAACCGTAATTGCCAAGCCTCCGGTTCGCGACCATCAACCGCCGAGTATTGACGTAAAGATCGACACGACGCGGTAACGCCGGATCGTACCGCCGTTCTGCCTGCAGATGCTGTATCGGATGGCCAACGTTTCTGCCATTCAGCTCTTGCAATATCGCCATGCTTAGGACGCCAATGATGCCAGCCTCGTACTGCTGAACAGCGTAGTGGTTTCCCAAGAGCAATTCGGGCAGCGCAACAAATGCCTGTTCGATGATCATCGGACATGTTGAACGTGTCGTGAAGGTACGCTCACGGACAATTCGCCAATTCCCTTGAAAGTCACCGAGCCATCAACGGGGTTGGCTTCGCCTGTGATCTCTATCCTCGCTGGCGAAAAACCTGGTATCACAAGAGTGTATGTTTCGCCCGGCATGAGCCCTGTGTTGTTTGGCGGTCGAAGTACTCCGCTCCACCCAACGTTTCCCGCCGACGGACCCGTGATAGGAACGGAACTGTCGACCTCGACGTTAGCGCGAATCACCTGGCCAGCCTGTCGGATTTCGGCGTTCTTGAATACTGCCACTGCTCTTCTCCTTGATCGGCACCGGTGCCCATGGCAATTCTACTGCGATCGACTTCGATCTAGCAAGCTTGAGTTCGCCAAACCTCTGATTGACTTTCCCGACGTCCGCCGTAGCGTCATCGGCGGCAGCACCGGCCACAGAGTCGCCGAAGCGGCGGTGACGGTAGATGTATAGCCCGTCGCTCTCCTCGACGAACTCATAGTAACGAGGGAAGCTCTCGATGACCTCCAACGGCCAGCAGTCGGTGTTGCTGTCGATGGCCTCGCGATGCTCTTCCAACGTTTTGCGGAGGAACAGCCACTTGATGCGCCCGTCGCGCAAACGTTCGACCAGCGGCGCGGCGTCGAGCGTTCCGTTGTCGACGAGCAACATGTAGAGAAACGAATCGTTCAACCAGGGACGGTGGCCGGCGGCCAGCGCCACCTGCACCATGCGTCCATCGGCCAACAGGCCGACGTCGGACGTTTCACCGGCCAGCCAGCGCTGGGCCGTTTCGTAAGACGGCGATTCCTTGGTCGGCGAGCGGCCGCGCCGCCGAATCTCGCGGAGATGCGGCACCGCCAGAACAACGGCCAACAGGCCGACGGCCAGCCGCGTGCGACGCGCGTCGAGCGTCCAGAGCCAGGCCGCTCCGTCGACCACAATGGCCAGAGCGGCCAAAAGCGCCGTTTCTAAAAAGTAATTGATCTCCGAGCCGCGCTTGCAGACCAGTACGGCCGACATCGCCAGGCTGAGCACAAACCCCAAACCGAAGAGCGACTGTGCGAAACGTTGCGGCGAAGCGACGAACCGCCAGGCCACCACCATCAGTGCCCCCACGGCCAGCGGCGAAAGCAAGAATTGGTGGGTGAAGAGATAGCCCCGCCAGAGATACATGGGGTTGCGGTTGCCCAGCAACACGCCCGACAGGAAAAAGCCGTCGCTGGCCCAGTGGACCGCGCCCCACGCGACGGCCCCCAGCCCAGCCACCAGACTCACGAAAAAACCGGCATCGCGCCAGCGGCGGGTGGCCGCGAGGTGCGCCGCGATGGGCAGAGCGTTCAAGGCCACGGTCGGCTTGACCAGCGATCCGGCCGCGATGGCCAGCGCCGAAGCGGCCAGACGCCGGCGGCCCGGCCCCACGGCCAGATAAGCGGCGGCGGAAAAGGCGATCGCCAGCATATCGACCCGCGCGTACGGCAGCCACTCGCTGACCGGCAACGACACCAAAAACAAGATCGCCGCCAGCAGGCCCAGGTCGAAGTTTCTCGTCTGCCGCCCCGCGGCCAACGCGGCCAACGCCGCCGCCGCCAGCGCCGCAACGAGCGATACCAGTCTGCCGGGCACCAGGCTGTTCCGCCATCCGCCCGCCTCCGCCACGGCGTTGATAGCCCAATAGTAGGCCGGGCCGTAACAGGTCAGTGCGTAGGGCGGCTCGCTCAGCCAGGACGCGGACACCGGATCCGTGCGCATCCGTTCGGCCAGGGCGACGATCGGTCCTTCACCGTAGCTGCGATGGCGGTGAAACACCCGGTACGTCTGAAACGCCGCGATGGCCGCGACGCAGAGCAACAAGGCGGTGCGGACGGCGAGTTTTAGGATGCGGTCCATGCCAATGAAGTTGTTTTATTGCCGTGACGGCCTGGGAAGGCCATCCTCCTAGAACTCCCTCGCGGCCGGTGACGACGCGAGCTGCCGGCCGTACTTTCGATGGCGGTAGATATAGAGTCCCTGCTCTTCGGCCACCGGCTCATAGAACCGCGGCAGGGCCTCGATCACTTCCGGGGGCCAGGAATGCGTGTCGCGTTCGATGGTGCCCAGATGATAGGGAAGCGTGCGGTGGAAAAAGAGCCACTTGATACGCCCGTCGCGCATTCGCTCCATCAAGGGCGACGACTCGAGCGTGCCGTTGCCGACCATCATTGTGTAAAGATAGGGATCGTTCACAAGCGGCCGGTGGCCGGCTTCCAACACCATGTCGATCACTTTCGCGTCGGCCAACAGGCCCACGTCGGCAGGCTCGTCGGCCAACCATTGCCGCACCAGTGCGAACCACGTCGGCCGCGCCGGCAGCGAGCGATAAACGGCCCTGACTTCACGGGCACTGGGCACCGCGATCAGGGCGGCCAAAACGGCCATCGCCGCCATGGCGCGACGCGCGTCGAGTTCGAGCAACCGCGGCAGGCCATCGACGGCGATGGCCAGGCTGGCCAAGAGGGCCGGTTCCAAAAAATAGTTGATCTCGGCGCCGCGCTTGGCGCAGAGCAGCGCCGAAATGGCGAAGTTGATCGCGAAGCCCAGGCTGAACAGCGACTGCATGAATCGCCGCGGCGACGAGAGCACCAACCAGGTGGCCGTCAGAAACGCGCCGGTGGCCAGTGGCGTTGGCAAGAATTCGTAACTCGTGGCGTAGCCCTTCCACAGCGACATGGGGTTGATGTTGCCGAGCAGGACCGCCGTCAGGAAAAACCCGCCCGTCGCCCATTGCACCGCGGCCCAGGCCGCCACGCCCAGCGAGACCACCCAGGCGGCGAACCATGCCGCCTCACGATACCGCCGTGTGGCCAGCAGATGCGCGAAAATAGGAACGGCGGTCAGGGCGGCCGTCGGCTTGGCCAACGAGCCGGCCGCCACGCACACCGCGGCCACGACGATGCTCCGCACGTCACGCCCCACCGCCCAGTAAGCGGCCGCGGAAAACATCACCGCCAGCGTGTCGACCCGCGCGAAAGGAAGCCAGTCGACGAAGGGGAGCGAAACGAGAAACATCGACGCGGCCAACAGGCCGATTTCGCTGCTGCGGGTGTGCCGCCGCGCGGTCAGGCCGGCCAGCGCGGCCGTGGCCAGGCCGCACGCCAGGGCGACGATGCGGCCGGGAATAAAGCTGTGCTGCCAACCGCTGAGTCGGACCACCAGGTTGGTGACCCAATAATAGGCCGGTCCGTAGCAACTCAAACCGTAGGGCAGCTCCCGCATCCAGGAAGCCGACACCGGTTCCGCTCGCATTCGTTCGCACATGGCCAAAATGGGGCCTTCGCCGTAGGTGCGCCTCGTCAGGTCGAAGATCAAGCACGTTTCATGGACGATCGCGGCGGCGATCGCCAGCGAGATGGCGAGACGCGCGACGAGCTTCACGGCCGGCGGCGCCGACCAGGCGGAGTGCCGCGAGTCGTTATCCGCCACGGCTGCTAGGCTGCTTTCCATAACCGCACCGATGCGCTAAAGGCTCCTTCCAAACGCTGGGTGTTCTAACCGAAGTCGAGCGCCGCGGCCAAGAGCAATGATTAGCTTGCGCGTTTAACTGTAGGGTGGGACCAGCGAGCTTGCGAGCGCCGGCCCACCGTAAGCGACGTCGTAAAAAAACGACGCCGTCAAACGGTGGGCCGGCGCTCGCAAGCTCGCTGGTCCCACCTTACTTTGATGGCGCAAACCGTTCCGAAACGCTTCAAGTTACGGCACGCCGTAGAGAATCAACTTTTCGCTGTGGGCGACGACCGGCAACTGCAACTTCCATTCGCGGCCGGTGAGGACGTTGGTGAAACCGAACTCACGGCCGAGCCGGCGCCAATCGGCCGTGTCGCGCGCTTGCCAAAGCTCAAAACCGCTGTGCTCCATCAAGCCGCCCCAATTCTGCCACCACTGCGGACGGGGCGTGAGGATGTCGTCGCCGTAAACCCGCTTGACGATGTGGTTCATCGCCGGCCCCGACTCCGGAACGTAGGTGATCTGGTTCATCGCCTCGCCGTTGAGCAGCACCGCGCGGCGCGTGCGCAACTGCACCAGCCACATGCGCGGAACGACGAGCAACATGCCCGATCGTTGCCGCGCAGCCACGATGACCGGGTCGTTCTCGGCCACGTCGAACAGCCGAAAGCCCGCCTGCGCGCGTTGGATCAGCGGCCCGGCGACCAGCGCAAAACATGCGACAACCGCCGCCATGCGCCACGCGCTCGGTGGCTGGGGTAGAGAACGTAGGGTGGGACCAGCGAGCTTGCGAGCGCCGGCCCACCGTTGGCGACGTCGATTACGGTGGGCCGGCGCTCGCAAGCTCGCTGGTCCCACCCTACGGCTGTGGCACATAAGCAAACAGCCGACACCGAGCCAAGTACCGCCTTTGACGAGAAACGCCAGCCACAAGCAAGCCAACGTGCCGGTCCGCAAAGCCGTAGCGACGCTGGGCCATGCAAGGCGGTCGAGTCGCTGCAGCAGCCATAGTACCGGCACCGCCGACCAAAGCAGGACAGCCAGGTGCAGGTCGCTCTTCCACAGCCAACCCGCAACCACGATACACGCCAGCGCACCGCAGCGCACGAACTGCCGCACACGGTAGCTCGCCGCAACGTGCGAATGCGACGCCAAGACGTAAACCAGAATCAGACCGCTGGCAATAAACACCTTGTGCGCGGCGGGCACGTAGATGAGTTGCTTGGAGAGCATCAGCGTTCGCAGCAAGCAGAACAGCGACAAGCCGGCCAAGAGCACGTCGATCGACCACACGCGTCGCCCACGGGCCAACAAGCCGATCAGCACCGCCGGGTAGGCGATGACCGCCAGGTTGATGAACCTGCCCGGCATCGCCATCATTACGGCCAGGGGCAGCCAGCGCGAGAAGTGCGTGAGCGCACAGAGCGACAGGCTTCCCAATGCGGAAATGAGCAGGATGCGCAGCAGGAGCCGCGACTCGCGCGGCAGCTTCTCGGCGAACCACGCCTGCACAACCGCACAAAGCATCAGCAACGCCCAACCAAATTGGCAATCGACGCTGCCCAGCGGAAACGGTACGCGGTGGTTGTCCCAGCCTTCGACGAACGCGGCCAGGAGTTGTTTCGATTGCACCGGGTCGGCCGCGGGCAGTCCGCGGGCGAGAAACTGTTGCACGCAGAAGCTGACGGCGGTGACCACGAGCCCGGCCGCGAACCAGCGGCCGTGGCGAGCGGCCGGCGTCAGCGTGCCGGTGGTTTCCCTTTCCAATTGCGGGCGGCGGACCGCGGACTCGATGCCGGCAATGGTACTACCGGGAGGCTCACGCCTCCCGCTCGCCACGGCCGATCGCCAACTCCAAAGCATCGCCACTGCCGTCGTCAGCACGCACCATCCGCCCAGCGCCGGGTGTACGGCGGGTGCGAGACCGCACAGCAGAGCGGCGGCGCGCCGCAGGCCAAGCCCCCACAGCGACCAGACGAAGAGTGTGCAAGCCGTGCCCGTCACGCCGTAGCTGGTCCAATACTCGTCGGGCACGATGAACAGCGGATAAACCGCGCCGCACCCTTTGCAGACGTTGGTCGCCAGATAGAGCATGGGCACCATGCAGGCCACCAGCCGGTCGCGGCTGAAGGCGTAGGTGATCAGCCCCAGCGCCTGCTCCACGAGCACCGAAGCCGCACAGGCGATAAGCATCGAGAGCACGCGTTCCGAAACTCCGCACGCCAGCAACAGGGCCGGCAACTGGTGCAGCAGCGTCCAGGCTTTGATGTGGTACATGTAGAACGGGTTGTTGGCCGGATACTCGACCACGCCGGCCACCACTTGCGCGCTTTCCACGGCGATTTGCCAGCCACAGGTCAGCCCGAAGTACAGCCCGCAGACAGCGCCGACGAACAACACCGACGCCACGTCGCCATAGTCAACGGACGGCTTCGCGCGGCGGTTCGAATCGGCCGCCAGCCAGCGGGCCTTTCGCGCGCTTGGTCGCAATGGGCGCGCAGGCGAGCGCCGTCCGAGCGGAGGCCGATGCGAGATGTGGCTGGCTATCGACACGATTGCGATGAGGGATGAGGGATGAGCGATGAAGGGGCCAGCGGGTCGTCGAAGCCCAGCGTGTCGCGGACGATATAATTCGGCCGCTTCTTCGACTCCAGAAAAATCGACGCGATATAGGTTCCCAGAATGCCGACGCAAATCAGTTGCACGCCGCCCATAAAAAACACCGCCGCCAACGTGGCCGACCAGGCGGGCACGTCCGCGCCGCGCCGCCAACCGGCCAGCAGCCACACGAAATAAACGCACGCCGCCGCCGAGAAGAACAACCCGGCGGCCATCGACAGCTTGAGCGGCAGGTCGGAGAACGAGATCAGGGCGGAGTCGATGAAGTTGCGGATGACCTTCAGTCCCAGCACGTGAAACTTGGTTTTGCCCGACCAACGGGCCTGCCGCGAGTAATAGACCTTGGCCTGCTTCAAGCCGATCCAGCAGACAAGGCCGCGCAGGAACGGTCGCTGTTCGTGAAACTGGGTCACCAGATCGACGGCCCGCCGCGAGAGGAGTTTGAAATCGCCCGCCTCGCGTGGCAAGTCGATCGTCGACACCGCCCGCAGGATGGCATATCCGAGCCGCGTGACCGCCAGCTTGAGCCGCGTTTCGCCCGCCCGCGAGCGGCGCACCGTGTGGACGACGTCGACCTCTGGGTCCCGTTGCCACACTCGCACCAGATCCGGGATGACTTCGGGCGGATCTTGCAAGTCGGCGTCCATGTAGATCACGGCGTCGCCACGGGCATGGCGCATGCCCGACAGCACGCAAGGCGACACGCCGAAATTGCGCGACATGTTCACCAGCCGCACCTTCGGCCGCCGCTCGATCTCGGCCCGCAGCAGTTGTTCAGAACCGTCGGTCGAGGCATCGTTGACGAAGATCAACTCATAGTCGCCGATCGTGCCCGACTGGCAGAGTCCGTCGAAAACGGCGCACGTGCGGCGGATCAACTCCGGCAGCACGTCCTGTTCGTTAAAGAACGAGAACACGACGGAAACGGCGGCGCTCGACCCGCGATTGCCGCCGCCCGAACACGTGGCGGCGAGCACGTCGGCGTCGTCTTCGGGCTGCCAAAAGTCGGTCGGCGCGTTATGTCTGGCGGAGGCCACGCCCGTCGACAGGCCGGCCAGATCGCAGTCATCGGCGAGCATGGTGCGAATCCCTTCGCGTGCGGATGTTCCTTTGCGCACCAGTATCCGCCTGGGCCGGACTGGGTCAAGACGAGTCTGCCGAAAATGGGACCGTGGTTGGCCGCGACCGAGGATGAGAGTGAGACGTCGGCGGTAGCTGGGGCAGAGCCTGGCCAAGTCGAGGCTGGCAGTTCGTTCATCTCGGCGGCCAGGCGATGCCCCGGTTGGACGCACCGGGGCATCGCTTGGCCGCCACGCTATTGAAGACGCCACCCGCTATCTGGCCAAGCTCTGCCCCAGCCACCGCTTTTCCTAGCGGCAAAGCATCTCATTCTCGGCCGCGTGAATTACATCAAGCGGCCTCTGGCCGGGAGGCTCGGACTGGCGGTAGACTAAATGCGATCCGCCTTGCGCGGATTGCCACCTGCACGAACCCGTCGAGATTCACCCATGCCGACCAACCGAAAACCCGACGACGAGCGGACCTCCGAAGACTACCGGCAATCGGCCGAAGATTCGCTGGAGCTGGCCAAAGTGCTGGCCGGGCAAGGCGCGATGAGCGACCAGGACTTCCTGCAGCGCATGGCCCGCAGCGACGAAATGGTGGACGACGACGGCGAAATCTGCGGCATGTGCCACAACATCATTCTCGGTGCCCAGCTTGCCCGTGAGATGATCGAGGCGGGCGAATACGAAGACGTGGTGAGCAAATGGGCCGAAGAGAGCCAGCGTCGTTGGCGCGAGAGCAAGTTTTTCAAGCTCTGGCAGGTCGAACAGCAGGCCGGCCGCGATCCGCACAAGGCGTTTGAGGAGCGCGGTTGGGAACCGTAATCACGGCGACCTTGAGACAGCGGCCGAAGCCACTTGCGGTTCTGGGCGATCGGCCAGCTCCCGGATCCAGATGTTCCGAAACCGCACCGGATTTCCGTGATCTTGGATTTGCAACGGCAGCTTCTCTGGGTGCGGCTCATAGGCCGGCGCCCGGTCCCAGGCGGTTGTGCCGAGCAGTTCCGAATGGTTCTGGACCACGACGCCGTTGTGCAGCACCGTCACGTAGCCCGGCCTGAGCAGCTTGCCCGTGGCGTCGAACTTTGGGGCGTCGAAAAGGATGTCGTAGCTTTGCCACTCGCCGGGCTTGCGGCAGGCGTTCACCAAAGGCGGCCACTGCTTGTAGATCGAGCCGGCCTGCCCATCGAAGTAGGTCTGGTTGTCGTACGAGTCGAGAACCTGGACCTCATAATGGCTTTGCAGGTAGATGCCGCTGTTGCCCCGGCCCTGTCCCGTGCCTTTCACTTCCGCGGGCGCGGCCCACTCGACGTGGAGTTGGCAGCTTCCGAAAGCCTGCTTGGACGTGATGGTTCCTCCTTTGGCGGTGGCCACGCCCTTCTCGATAAGCCACTTCTCGCCGCCTTGCCACTGGGAGAGATCGTGCCCATCGAAGAGGACAAGGGCGTCCGACGGCGGCGCACCGTTTTCGCCGGGCGTCACGGCCTTCGGCTCCGGCCAAATCCGGCCGCTTTGATACTCTTCGGCGACGAGCCAGCCGGCGAGGCCGGCAGCCACGCACGCGACAAGGCAACTCTTCAAACCACGCGACGACAGGACCATGGGCGAGAATCTCCTCTGGGCAACGACACACAAAACTTTGCTGAAACAAATGCCATTCGTACCGCGCCCGGAAGGCGCTTGCAAACGAAAAGCACGGTAAGATGGGGCCAGCGAGTTGGCAAGCGCCCATCGCTTACGCAACGAGCTGTTTGCTTAACCCCTGTGGCGCTCTGCCCAGCCACGCATCAAAACTTAAAGGTGAAATGTATCGTTTCGATACATGCGTTGCATAATGCAACAGCGAAATGCAACAGTCGAGCCGGGAGCTTGGGTTTCCAAGCTCCCGACCCGCTCGCGGTTGCTTACGCGCCGGATTTGCGTCCAACGCTCCGGGAAGCCGGCTTCTCTTGTTCCGAAAGTCGCCGTTTTGTGATATTTCCCAGCATTATCGCAGCCGAACTGTTACTTTGCCTCTTCTTCTTGCCGGCCCCGGACAACGCCTTCCTCAGTTCCGAATTGCCTCTTCTCGGTCCAGAGAAAGCGACTGTCGAGCAGTTATTCTGCAATCGGGATGCCAAAAGCGACGTTGCACGCTGAATCACGAACGCTTTGCAAGCGGCATGGAAAATTGCTAACATACGAGTTTTCCCCGTTCCGCCCTAAGCGTCATGTTCGAGTCGCTGCAGCAAGGTCTCAGTTCCGCGTTCCGCTCGCTCACCGGCAAAGCCCGGTTGACCGAAGCGAATATGCGCGAGGGTCTGCAGCTTGTCAGGCAGGCCCTGCTCGAGGCCGACGTCAGCGTCGATGTGGTGCAGGAGTTTATGGGCCGCGTCACCGAGCAGGCGGTGGGCGAACAGGTGCTCCGCTCGTTGCGGCCCGAACAGCAAGTCGTGGGCATCGTGCATCAGGAACTGGTCAACCTGATGGGGCCGGTCGATCACTCGCTCCATCTCCGCGCCGACGTCACGGTGCTGATGCTGTGCGGTCTGCAAGGCTCCGGAAAGACGACGACCTGCGGCAAGCTGGGCCGCATGATCCAGAGCCGCGGCCGCAAGCCGCTGTTGGTGGCCGCCGACTTGCAGCGTCCGGCGGCCGTTCACCAATTGCAGGTCATCGGCGAGCAGCTTGGCCTGCCCGTCTATGCCGAAGAGGGCGCCACCGATCCCGTGGCCGTCTGTCAGAACGCGGTGAAATATGCCCCGCAGGTCGAGGCACAGGTGGTGGTGCTCGACACGGCCGGTCGGCTGCACATCGATCACGAGTTGATGGAGCAGCTCAAGCGGATCGACCGCCGCGTCAGCCCCGAGCAGGTCTATCTGGTGGTCGACGCCATGACGGGCCAGGACGCCGTGACTAGTGCCAAGGCGTTCAACGAAGCGTTGGAGCTCGACGGCGTCATCATGACCAAGCTCGACGGCGACGCCCGTGGCGGCGCCGCCTTGAGCGTCAAGGCCGTGACGGGCGTGCCGATCAAGTTCATCGGCGTGGGCGAGCATCTGGACGCCTTGGAAGAGTTTCACCCGGAGCGAATGGCGGGCCGCAT
>DATLUO010000088.1 GCA_035533075.1 Pirellulales bacterium
TCCCCAGGGCGTTGCCCTGGGCTGGTGAGTCTGCCCCCTGCGGGGTCGATTGCACGGCAACCGCCCCGAAGGGGCGAAACTCATCAGCCCAGGGCAACGCCCTGGGTGAAAGGCGAATGAAATGGTTCGTAGCCCTGAAAGGGCGTAACGTGAATGACTCGACGACATCCAACATGCCTCGCGCGGTTTGCCGTCCCGTAGCGTTGACCGATGAGGTAACGGCATCGCCCGTCGGCACCCCGACCGGTCGCACCCCGTTGGGTTGCCGGATGCGGGGACGACCGTTACCCAGGGCGTTGCCCTGGGCTGATGAGTGTGACCCCTTCGGGGTCGAGAAATAACTATGGACTTCCGCATCGCCGACACCTTCACCGATAGCCTCGCCCGCCTGACCGGCGACGAGCAAAAAGCCGGCAAAACGACCGCCTTCGATCTGCAGATCGACCCGGCCAACCCGGGAATGCAGTTCCATAAGCTCGACAAGGCCAATGACCGCAACTTCTGGTCGGTACGCGTGAGCGGCGATCTTCGCTTGATCGTCCATCGCAGCACAACGAGCCTGCTTTTGTGCTACGTCGATCATCACGACTCCGCCTATCGCTGGGCCGAGCGCCGCAAGCTCGAAACGCATCCCAAGACCGGCGCGGCGCAACTCGTCGAGCTGCGCGAAACGGTCCGCAAGATCGCCGTCGAAAAATACGTCGAAGCCGAGGGCCCGGCCGTCCCGAAGCGGGCGCTGTTCGTCAATGCTTCCGACGACGAATTACTCGGCTTCGGCGTGCCAGCCGAATGGTTGGGTCTGGAGTTCAAGGCGGTGGCGATCATGGCCTGCGACGACGAAGTAATCCCGCTTCAGGCGCGTATCGACGCCGTCGGCGACGAGGCCGACCTGGAAGACGTTTTCGACACCGAGCGGCACCTGCTCTACGTCGGCTGCACCCGCGCCCGCGACCATCTCCTCATCACCAGCGTCGATCCGTCCTCCGAGTTCCTCGACGACTTTTGAGACCTCCGCTTCAGAACGGGATGTCGTCGTGCGTTACATTCAGGACCGTGTTTGGCTCGTCTCGCTGAGGTATCGGCTCCGCGCGCATAACGAACCGATTCTGTCGGTGATCCGTCGTCAGATTGACGGTGGCAGACGACGCGAAAGCGTCGCTGATTGATCTTTGAAAAGTTGAAAGAGAGGGATCCCTACGTGTGGGCGGGTGGGCGCGGCGCCCACCCCCCGCCCGCCGCGACGCCGGCGCGGCGCGCTATCGGACCGCACTCGGCTTCTTCGACAGTCCGGAGGATTGGTAGCCCGCTTGTTCCCCACGCGGACGGACGCGGCCCGCCATCGGGCAGTCCGTGGGGGAGGAACGATCGGCCTGGAGAGCCATTCTGCTTGCGGAGCAAGCAGGCCACGTTGTCATTCTGCTTGCGAAGCAAGCAGGCCACGTTCGCGGCGATGCCCAGCCAGCCGGATTCGGTGTACGATGAGGTGAATGCCCCGCGATGACGTAACTGCCGAAAAAATTCATTTTGTCACCGGCCGGTTGGCCGAGCACTCGCTGCGCAACGTGCTGGCCGAGCTGGCGCCCAGGGCGGGCTTTGATTACACCATCGAGGTTCTGGGCATTACCGTCGCCGCCCTGCTGACCTGCCCGTGGGTCGCCCGACGGCTGCATGTGCCGGCAGGCGCGTCGCGGGTCGTCTTGCCCGGTTACTGTTCCGGCGATCTGGCGGTCGTCGCCCAAGCCGCCGGCGTGCCCGTCGAGCGTGGGCCGAAAGACCTCCGCGAACTGCCGCAATGGTTCGGCCGGCAGCCGGTCGCCGACTACGGCGAGTACAGTATCGAGATTTTGGCCGAGATCAATCACGCCCCGCAACTCAGGCGAGAAGAACTATTGCAGCAGGCCGCCGAGCTGGCCGCCGCGGGCGCCGACATGATCGATGTCGGCTGCAATCCGGGCACAACCTGGAGCGGCGTCGGCGAGGCCGTGAAAGCCCTGCGCGACGCGGGGCATCGCGTGAGCATCGATAGCATGAATCCCGACGAGATCGCGGCGGCCGTCAAAGCGGGTGCCGAGTTGGTGTTGTCGGTGAATGGCACCAACCGCGAGTTTGCACGCGATTGGGCTTGCGAAGTGGTGGTGGTGCCCGACGTACCGCAGACGCTGGCCGGGCTGGACGAGACGGTCGAACTGCTGGCGGCTTCCGGTGTGCCGTTGCGGATCGACCCGGTGATCGAGCCGATCGGCTTTGGATTTGCCCGCAGCCTGGGCCGGTATTTGGCGGTGCGAGACCGCTACCCGGACGCCGAGATGATGATGGGCGTCGGCAACCTGACGGAGCTGACCGACGCCGATTCGGCCGCCGTCAACGTGGTGCTGCTGGGCTTCTGCCAAGAGGTCGGGATCCGCAGCGTGCTCACCACGCAGGTGATCAACTGGGCGCGCACCTCCGTGCGGGAGTGCGACCTGGCCCGGCGGCTGGCGCATTATGCGGTGACGCACCGCTCGCTGCCGAAACATGTCGAGCCACGGTTGGTGATGCTTCGCGACCCCCAGTTGCTCCCGTATGGCGATGGCGAATTGGAGCGGCTCGGCGAGCGGATCAAGGACCAGAACGTTCGGATTTTCGCCGAAGCCGGCGCGTTGCACGTTTTGGCCGCCGGATTGCACCTGGCAGGCGACGACCCGTTCGTGCTGTTCGACGAGCTGCGAGCCAGCGGACGCGGCCATCTCGACCTGGGCCACGCCTTTTATCTCGGCTATGAGATGGCCAAAGCGGTCACCGCACGCACGCTCGGCAAGCAGTATCGCCAGGACGAGGCCTTGGCGTGGGGCTTTTTGACCCAGCCCGAACAGAGCCACCGTGGGAGAAAGAGAAACCCGTAGGGTGGACCGGCGCTCGCAAGCTCGCTGGTCCCACCCTACGACTTCTGCCGTCTGCCTTGTTGGAGACCAAAACACCGATGTCCCCTCTGCCACTGATCGAAGAGCTCCACCCGGTGCCCGACGCGCGCGAGGTCTTTCATCGCCTGCGCGGCATGCCGCACTGTGTTTGGCTCGATAGTGCGAGGCAGCATCCGACTTTGGGACGCTATTCCTTCCTCTCCGCCGACCCCTTCGATTATTTCGAGCTGCCGGTCGAGGGCCACGACGCACTCGCTGTGCTCGGTGAGCGGTTATCGCCGTATTCGTCGCCCAAACTTGCCGGGCTGCCGCCCTTTCAAGGAGGCGCGGCGGGGATGATCAGTTACGACCTGGGACGCCAATTAGAACGGCTGCCGCGGCCGCGGACCGACGAATTCCAGCTTCCGGCTCTCGCCGTGGGGCTGTACGACGTCGTATTGGCCTGGGACCATCTCGAAAGCCGCGCGTGGATCGTTTCGCACGGCTGGCCTGAGCGCCAGGGCGACGCCCGACGCCACCGGGCGCAGCAGCGGCTCGACCAGTTCCGTACTTGGCTGACCGCGGAACCGCAGCCGGTCGGGCCTCGGGCCGGCGATCGCGCGGTTCGATCCGAGTCGCTCGTCCCGCAGTACGCGGTCGGCGCCATTCCTGGTTTGACCAGCACGTTTTCGCGCGACGCCTACTTGCAAGCCATTCGCCGGGCAATCGACTACATCGTCGCGGGCGACATTTTTCAGGTGAACCTTTCGCAGCGGCTGCTGTTTCCGGCCCACGACGACGCCGGCGATCTCTACCTGAGGTTGCGAGAACGGAATCCGGCCACCTTCGCAGGCTATTTCGACCTGGGCGAATTTCAGATCGCCAGCGCCTCGCCGGAGCGTTTTCTGTGCGTCGCCGACGGGCAGGCGGAGGCGCGGCCCATCAAGGGAACGCGTCAGCGGACGAGCTGGCCCGAAGCCGACCTGTTCGCGGGCGACGAGTTGCGGGCCAGCGAAAAAGACCGGGCCGAGAACGTGATGATCGTCGATTTGCTGCGCAACGACTTGTCGCGCGTCTGCCGGCCGGAAAGCGTGCAGGTGAGCCAGCTTTGCGAGTTGGAAAGTTATGAGTTTGTGCAACACCTGGTGTCGGCCGTGCGAGGCACGCTCAGCGAAGGCTGCCGGCCGCTCGACGTGTTGCGGGCGGCGTTTCCCGGCGGCTCGATCACCGGTGCGCCCAAAGTCCGGGCCATGCAGATCATCGCCGAGCTGGAGCCGACCGCCCGCGGCGCCTATTGCGGGTCGCTGGCGTATCTCGGTTTCGACGGCTCGCTGGACGCCAGCATTCTGATTCGCACCATCACCGCCGGCCGCGGCTGGTGGCAATTCCCCGTCGGCGGCGGCATCGTGGCCCAGTCGCTGCCGGCGGCGGAGTATGATGAAACGTGGCACAAGGCGGAAGGACTCCTTCGCTCGCTCGAATGATTTTGCTGATCGACAACTACGACAGCTTCGTCTACAACCTGGCGCGCTACTTCGAACGTCTCGGTCAGGCCACGCTGGTCGTGCGCAACGATGCCATCGACGTGACGGGCGTGCGCGCCCTGCGGCCCGATGCACTGGTCCTTTCGCCCGGGCCGTGCGCGCCGGAACACGCCGGCGCCTCGCTCGACCTGGTCCGTTCGCTGCACGCGGACTTGCCGGTGCTCGGCGTCTGCCTGGGGCATCAAACGATCGCCGCCGCCCTGGGCGGACGCGTGGTGCGGGCAAGCCAACCGGTCCACGGCCGCGCCTCGCAAGTGTTCCATGCTGGGCGGGGCGTTTTCGCGGGCTTGCCCAATCCGATGTGGGCCTGCCGCTATCATTCGCTGGTCGTCGAAGAAGCCAGTTTGCCTGGCGAGTTGGAAGTCACTGCCCGCACGCGCGATGGCGTGGTGATGGCGCTGGCACATCGCGAGTTGCCGCTGGTGGGAGTGCAGTTCCACCCGGAGTCGATTTTGACCGAGCACGGCTATGAGCTGTTGGCCGGCTTTTTGCGTACCGCGGGGCTGAATGTCGCCCTCACTCCCACGATGGCCGACGAACGTCCGCCGATGGCACAGCGCACGATGCCCAGCATGCCCGTGACGTTTTAGAAAGCCGCTGGGGATGCATCCCTCAGATGAAAATCCACAACCACCGGCAAATGATCGCTGGCCCTGCGAGCCAGCGAATTCGATACGACGCGGGCGTGAAGCACGGTGATGCCGCCGCGGTGGAACGCCTTATCGAGCGCACCCAGCGCCAGCCAGGCTGGAAAGGTGCGGAACCGCGAAGGCGGCGCCGTGCTGGTTTGAAAGCCGTGTTCGGCAAAAGGGCCGTGCGCCAGGGTGTTGCGCCAGTCGTTGGTGTCGCCGGCGATCAGCGTCGGCAGATGGGCTGATGCGGCAAACAACGGGTGCGCGAGCAGGTGGCCGACTTGCCAATGGCGTTCGGCTTCGGCCAGCCCCAAGTGGCAATTGACGACGTGCAGCGGACCTTCGGGCGACTCGATGACCACCAGTTGCGCGCCGCGCGGCTTGCGTTCTCCCCAGCGCAGCGAGATTTGATGGTGCCCGGCGAGTGGCCAGCGGGAGAGAACGAGATTGCCGTAACCTCCGAACCCGCGGCGAAAATTGCGCTGATAGAGAAAACCGACGGCGTGAAAGTATTCGATCAGCAGCTTGGCTTGATCGTCGGACCGCGAGCGGCGCGCGTGCTGGCCCACCTCCTGCAGGCACATGAGGTCGGGGTTTTCCAGTTCGATCACCTCGATCACCCGGTCAAGTCGGTATCGCCGGTCACGGCCGCCGATGCCCTTGTGGATGTTGTAGCTCAGCAAACGCATCGATCAGGAACATCGGAAATGTGCGTGACAGTCATGGGCGATTCGAATATCGTGTTGGCTGGCATCAATTGAAAGAGAGGTTCCGGTCCACTGCAAGGGCCTTGCCCTTGCTGGCGCGTTTCTTGTCGGTTAGTTTGGGTTTGGCAAGGCACAAGAGGCTGTAGCTCAGTCGGTAGAGCAACGGACTTTTAATCCGTAGGTCTCGGGTTCGAGCCCCGACAGCCTCACTTCGTTTTTGCCTCAAGAACCCCTGAAAAACGCCGTGTCTTCTTGGGTTTCTGGCATCGCCGGAGTGCGATCGCGTTGGTGGGGTTCGCTGCCAGTTTTTCACCCAAAACGCCAAGGGCCCGGAGCAAGACACCCACACTTGTCGCAAAGCGACTCGCGGGGAGATTAAACGCGGCAGGACGAAGGCCGAACGGCGCAGGCGTGTTAAGCTGTTCATTTCGGCATGAAAATGGCTGCAATAACCGGCTGGCTGTCGTATCGGCCAATTAGGCAGCCCGACGGCTGACGGGGCGGGCAGCGCCGAGCGCGCCGCCCAGGCTCTTTGAAAAGTTGGTTGTGGTCCGTGGTCCGTGGCGAGTTGGCCACCTTCGAATCGGAGGTCGATTTCGTCGGCTGGCGTTTTCGAGCATAGCCAACGTCCCTTGCACGGCTGCTACGTCTTTCTCCCGGCATTTTTCGAAGGCTGCCAAGTGAGTTCGAAGGCTGCCAACCTTTGCAAAAGTCGGTGTTCACCGCTCTGCTTCGTTTGGCACGAATTGGCCATCTTCGCAATGCCCTGAAGGCGCGGTTGTAGAAACGGATGTCGCCGCATTCCGTCGTGGAATCGCAAAAGCTTTGGCGACAAGGGTTTGCGACTTATCCGTTGGAGGGGTGTCATCCGTGATCCTGCTCACTTTGGCTGCGCGCAGCCAAACTGCCTGCGGCCCGTTCGTCTCCGGCGACACGTGCCAAAGCGACACGCGTGTCGCATGGGCCATGGGCGCGGAGTAAACGGTTTTCCCCTCGCGGAGCGAAAGGGCTACGGTCGGCAAATGGGCCGCGCGCGGCGCAACTCAGGGCGGCCCGTTCGTCTCCGGCGGCACGTGCCGAGGCGACACGCGTGTCGCATGGTCGCGAGGTGAACGGCTTTCCTCTCGCGGAGCGAAAGGGCCACGGTCGGCAGTTTTGGCTGCGCGCTGCCAAAGTGCCTGCGATCCGTTCGTCTCCGGCGGCACGTGCCGAGGCGACACGCGCGTCGCACGGGCGCGGAGTAAACGGCTTCCTCTCGCGGAGCGAAAGGGCTACGGTCCGCAGTTTGGCTGCGCGCAGCCAAACTGCCTGCGGCCCGTTCGTCTCCGGCGGCACTTGCCAAAGCGACACGCGTGTCGCATGGTCGCGAGGTGAACGGCTTTCCTCTCGCGGAGCGAAAGGGCCACGGTCGGCAAAGACCCCCATCAACTTGCGCCTGACGCTTGGCAAAAGGATTACTTCCAGGGCCGCGATTCCCAAGGCCGGCCGGCCCCGGCGCACACGACTAAGATTCAGCCGCCGAGAATCGATCGCAACGTCCTGGGCGAGCGAACTGGAATCGGGCGAGCCGGGGAAATGACGGCGCGAGGTCGCGCGGGACCGCGGATGCTCAGCCCGGACGGTATGGCGTCCACCGGACGCCGTTGAAATACGACCATTGATGGTCGCTGGTCCAATACCACCAGCGACCCTGGAAGAAGCGATATCGCCAGCGGTTTTCGGGCCGTCCGCCGCTGGGCGCAGCCGCGGCGCGACTCACGCCGCCCGCAGGAGCCTCGCGACGCGCCGCCGGCTGCTTCCGCCCCTCAACGCCTTGCGGAAAGATCGCGCGACCGGTGTAGCGGCCGTAATTGGTGCCTTCGATGTCCCGCAGCAATGTCTCGGCGGGGTTTTCCTCGCGCGCCTGCCCCGGTACGCTCGGGCCGCGGCCCAAACCGATGCCGCCGCGCGACGACCTGTAAGTTCCGTTTTCCCTCGACATGTCGTAAGGCATTGTGGGATTGGGGTCGAGCGATTCAACTTGTGCCAGAGCGAGGCCCGCCGGGCACAACGCCGCCGAAGTCGCGAAAAGGACCGCCAGCATTCGTCTCTGAAGAAAACTGCGTCTCATGGCTTTCATCCTCCAGTTGAATTATACGCGAGCCCGTTCCCGAGTTTACGGTGCGTGCAAATCATACTGCCGGATTTTGTCGAAGAGCTGCCGCCGGCTAATGCCGAGTTGACTGGCGGCCTTGGTGCGATTCCAGTTCGTTTGTTCCAGAGCCTGAGCGATGACGCGCCGCTCGGTGTCGGCCAGTATCTCTTTTAACTGCAAGCCACGCACGCGCTCCGTGGGAGGCCCACTCGACGCAACCGGCTGCCGGGCGGTGGGTGCCAACTGGTCGGGCAAAATCAGCCGGCCGCGGCTCAGTGCGGCGGCGCGGGCCAACACGTTTTGCAACTCGCGCACGTTGCCCTGCCAAGGCTGCTGCCTGAGAAACTCCATCGCTTCCGCTGACAGCGCCAAATGAGGCCAGTGATACTTCTCGGCCAAACGCGCCACGACCCGCTGCGCGATCAGCGGAATGTCTGGCCGCCGCTCGCGCAACGGCGGCAGTTGGATCGTGACCACGTTCAACCGATACCACAGATCCTCGCGGAACTTACCCTCGGCGATCATCGCCGGCAGATCGCGGTTCGTGGCCGAGATGATCCGCACGTCCGTGGCGACCGTTTCATTGCCACCCACACGCTCGAAGCGCCCCGTCTGCACCACCCGCAGCAGCTTGGCCTGCAGGTCGACGTCCATGTCGCCGATTTCGTCCAAGAACAGCGTGCCGCCGTGCGCCTGCTCGAACCGCCCGATGCGCTGGACCACCGCCCCGGTGAACGCGCCTCGCTCATGGCCAAACAACTCGCTTTCCAGCAACGTCGGACTGATCGCCGCGCAATTCACCTTGAGGAAGCGGTTGGCGGCACGATCGGAGTTGGCGTGAATGGCGTTGGCCACCAGCTCTTTGCCCGTGCCGCTTTCGCCGACGATCAGCACCGCCTCGTGCGTCGCGGTCACGCGGCCAATCGTTTTGAACACCTCCAGCATGGCGGGCGTGCGGCCGACCAGCTCTTCCTCGGCGATCTCGACGTCGCTCTCGCCGCGTTCGATCTCCAGGCTGCGGACCTGGGCCACGAGGGCCTGTTGCGTCAGTGCCCGGCGCACCGTGAACAGCACCTCGTCGAGATCGA
Source organism: Pirellulales bacterium (assembly GCA_035533075.1). Lineage (NCBI taxonomy): Bacteria > Pseudomonadati > Planctomycetota > Planctomycetia > Pirellulales > Pirellulales bacterium. The sequence continues at coordinate 8,985 of DATLUO010000088.1, forward strand.
ACGGCTTGGTGATGTAATCGAAGGCGCCCAATTTCATCGCCTCGATCGCCTCGCGGCTTCCGCCGAAGGCCGTGATGACAATCACCGGCGTTTCTTCCAGATCGTCCTGGCACTCGCGCAACACGCCCAGCCCGTCGAGTTCCGGCATTTTGAGGTCGAGAAGCACCAGGTTGATGCCGGAGTGCGAAAGCATCTCTGCGACTTGCCGCCCGTTCTCCGCTTCACGGACCTGAAAGCCTTCCGTCGACAACAGCAGCGCGAGGTTGCCCCGGATCGTGGCGTCGTCGTCGGCGACTAGGATGATGGGTTTAGTCAAGGGAGGGTTCAGGGTTCAGGGTTCAGGGTTCAGGGTTCAGGGTTCAGAGCGGATTGGGGATTACGGTTCAGGCGTTGGGCAATTCGCAATTCGCAATTTGCAATTTGCAATTTCCTGAACCCTGAACCCTCAACGTGGCAACTCAATGCGAAACCGTGCGCCGGCTTGGGAGTCGATGTACTCTATCGTACCCTCGTGCTGTACAATAATCTCTCGGCACAGAGCCAAGCCCAGCCCCGTGCCGTCGGGTCTCGTGGTGAAAAACGGCTCAAACAAGTGAGACCGCACTTCTGGCGGAATCCCCGGCCCATTATCGGCAAAGTCGATCGCCACGCACGCTCCCGTCTCACCTCGCCGGGCAGAAACTTGCAATTGTCCGCCGTCGGGCATCGCTTGCAAGGCGTTCCTCGTAAGGTTTGCGAACACCTGCCGCAGTGCCGCAGGCGAGGCCGGAATTGTTCCAACGTCGTCGCTCAGGTCGGCCTTCAACGCCACCTGCTGCGAGTTGGCTTGGGCCGCGAACAACTCCAAAGTTTCGCGCAGCAAGAGGTTTACATCCACCGGCTCCCGTTGCGTGCCATCGGCCCGCGAAAAATAAAGGAGCTGGCTCACGGTGTCGTTTAAGCGATCGACGGCGCCAATCACCGCTTCCAGCGATTCCGGCGTGCGCGACCGGTCGGGCAACCGCTGCCAAAGTTGCACCGTCGAACGAATGGCCGCCAACGGGTTGCGAACTTCGTGGGCCACGCCGGCCAACAGCGTGCCCAGCGACGCCAGCCGTTCCGAGCGCCGCAATTCGTCACGCAGCCGGGCCTGCTCCCGCTGCTGCCGTTTCAGGTTTCTGGCCAGCCCCGCCATCAGCAGCATGGCGAGAAAAAGTCCGCCAAGTGCCAGGCCGCTCGATGCGCGATACCGTTGCACCTGGCGATCGAGCGATCGGGGATCGACCAGGCGGTACATGAGCCAGGTGGCTGCCGGCGCCGGCCGCCGGCCGCCGATCGGCTCCGTCAGAATCATCACGCGGCTGGGACCGATGTCGTGGATCGAGATCGATTCTTCTCCCGCAGGCAACGACAGGCTTTGGCGGGCCTGAATGCGTATATACGGCTCTTCCAGCGGCGGCGGTTCATCTCGCTTCTGCCGCCGCGGCGGTCGCGGACGACCGGTGGGAAAGGCATAACCGCTGAAGCGATCGCCCTTGCCATTCAGATAAAAGCCTCCTTCCACTCCATCGAAATCTCTCAAGACGCGTTCGGCGATCTCGCTTAACGTTCGCCCCTGCAACTCCAGATCCTTGGTCTTTTTGGGTTTGGAACGGTCGACGAGCGTCGTAGCGGCTGCCGCCATGCGCGAGCTCGCCTGTCGCAGACGCTCTTGCGTCGAACGTTCGATTTCGCGCGTCGGCCGGACCGTCCAAGCGCCGTAGGCCAACGTGAAGACCGAGGCAAGAAAGAGCAAGCCAACCAAGGCCGCGTGCAACCACACCGGGAGACGCAAGTTGGCGAGCTTTGGAACCATGACAGTTGTAGGGTGGGACCAGCGAGCTTGCGAGCGCCGGTCCACCGCGTTGGAGAGAGGGACGGAGAGAGGGAGCGATGCAGCGAGAGACGTCGGCTCGCACTCGGAGTTCTCTCCCTCTCTCTTTCTCTCCGTCTCTCCTTCGTTGACCGCGGGCCGGCGCTCGCAAGCTCGCTCGCTCCCACCCTACGCCTGGGCCTTGCGCCAGCTCATCCTATCTTTCCTGCTCCAGACGTTCAATCTCGCGCTGCAAACGTTCGGCTTCTTCCTTGAGCTGACGGATGCGCTCGGAGCGGCTGGCAGCCTCGCCTTGACCGCCACGCCGGGCTTCCCGCGGTGGCGGCGGAGCGCGGTCATCGTTTTCGGCCGACCTGTTGGTCCGCAAGTTGGTGAGCGACTGCACCTCGAAACGCTCCTCCCCCCGCTTGCCCGTCTCTTCGAAGCCGACTGCCTTGACCCGGTCGCCCTCGGCGATGAGGTTGGCGAAGCGGCCTTCCAGGTGAGGCGGCCAATGCAGCACCGTTCCGCTGTCGAGCACCGCGCCGTCAGTCTCGCCCCTGGGCGCCGTGGTCATCCGTTCGACGGTGGCCTCGACCGTTCTCGCCGGGCCGCGATGTCGCGGCGGCGGCGGAGGCCCTTTGCCCTTTTTTCCACGAGGTCCGCGGCCATCATTCTCGGCAGTGGCCCTGGTGTCCGTATTCGTGAGCGTATTCACTTCCAGGCGGCGTTCGCCTTCGCGATTGATCTCGTTCCACCCCACGACCCTCACTCGGCTCCCCTTCCGCACCACATCGGTGAAGCGGTTCTCCAGGTGCGGCGGCCAGTGGAGCACCGTTCCATCGTCCAGCACCGCCCCGTCGGTCTCGCCGCGCGGGGCGGTGGTCATCGATTTCACCGTTCCCTCGACCGTCGTCGTTTCCGATCGTTCCGGCCGCGGCTTGGCAGTCGCTTCACCACAAACAACCGCCAGTGTCGCGGCCGCGGTCGCCAATGCCGCGGCGATGGAACTCTTGGGAACAAATTGCCACTTCGAGCGTTGCATGTCATCCTCCTAAAAGGCCCTTCGCCGGCAGGTATCTTTCGCGGCCGGCGACAGGCAAGTTCGAGAAACGGTTTTCTCGTCAGGATCACATTCCCGACGAACTTCGGCCTCTGCTTAGGCTAACCGCGTGCCGTGTCATCGGCCAGCCGCGGAGAAGAGCAAAGAACGATCGTGGCCGAGCAACCGCCGTGTCACTAAACCCGGACTGCGATGCGGGATGGGTGGCAAAACCCGGCGTGCCGGTGCCCATCGGTTTCCGTCGTAGGCAAGCATGGCCAAGCATGCGTCGCTCACGGCAACGGGCAAGAAGCTCCCGGTCCGGCGGGGAACTTTTGCCCAAGCCTCACCTCGTGCGGTATTCGGCAACCGTCCGAAGCGTTCGATGGACGCTTGACAGACTGCATTCCCCGCTAGGCTACGGAAACAACGCCGGCTACGCCGTCTTGCGCTGCGTGCTTGCCAACAATCCGGTAATTGTTTTTCCGCAAGGCTAAATCGCCGTCGGTAAGGCGGCCAGATCGCCGGCCGTTCGGCTGCTGAAAACAGATCGTGCGGCCAAGATGAGCACGAGAGCGGCACTTCGTGACGAGTCGGGGCAGCACGACGCTCAAGCGTCGCGCCGGGTCTTTGGCAACTTGGTTATGAATGCGTTCCGCGCCGTTTGCAGCGATGGGGAGGATTGCATCCCATTTTCCGATTTCGCAGAGTTTGACGAAAGTTTCGTGTCTAGCGATTCCGATAGGTTGGCTGTCTATGAAACGCCGGCGCTTCCAGCCGCGGCGTTTGACGGTCCACCTGAGGAGTTGCTGATGAACGCCACTTCGCGAATCCAGACAATCTGGGCAATCAGCGGTGCGCTGGCTTTTTTGGTCCTGGGAACGGCCGGGCCCGCGTTCGGACAAAAGTTTGCCCGTGCTCGGGCGGTCGTCGCGGACGACACCGATGCGGGAATGCAGGTTCCGGAGCGCGTCGCACCGCAGTCCAGCATCAAGTCGCGAGCGGCTGGCCCGCGGACGAATGCCTCGCCCCGACCGACGACGGGATTCTCCTATGGCTATGCGCCGCGGGCGTTTCCGGCACGGTCGGCATCGCGGCCGGTGGCGCCGGGCTGGCAAACGGTACACGGCCGCAGCCCAGGTGCCCGCGGGCGAGTGATCCGCCACCGGCCGGGCGAGCCGATCGACCCGCAGGAAGGCGACATTATCTACGAAGAGCCGACGTTCGGCCCGCAGTTTACGGCCACCAAGGTCAGGTCGTCGCTGCTTAAGCAGGGCGGACGCCGCGTCGACGTCGAAGCGATCGGCCCTGGAGAGCCCACCCTCGCGCCCGGCTCGCGGACACTCGTCAGTCCCGAGGGCAGCGAGGCGCCCGTTGCCGACGGCGAAATCATTGAAGACGGCACCGTTATCGACGACGACGGCGAGATCATTTATGACGGCGATGGTTTCGCGCCGGATGAATGCGGCTGCGGCGATTGTGGGGACTGCAACTATCGCCAGTGGGGCCCTTACTATCCCGACGACGGCGGGCCGCATCATGCCGTTCCCTGCGACGGAATCTGCATTCCCCGGCGTTTCGTCGACGAGACGGCGATCTTCATTGGAACGCAGGGCTTTACCGGCCCGCTCGATTTGGGAACCAACGGCAACTTCGGCTATCACGAGGGCGTCAACTTCGCCGGGCATTTCGGCAGGCTGCTCGGCCTGGGATCGCTTGGTCTCGGCTACCAGGTCGGCGCCACCTTCTTGCAGAGCGACCTGAACGGCAACATGGTGAATGGGGTGCAGACGAAGGAGCGCGACCAGCAGTTCTTGACCGCGGGACTCTTCCGCCGCGCCCACGACGGTTATGGATTGCAGGGCGGCGCCGTCTACGACTACATGCACGACAACTACTACGTCAAATACAGCGTCGGCCAAATCCGCGCGGAGCTCAGCTACCTGACGCTGCCGGGCCACGAGTTTGGCTTCTGGGGGGCCTACAGCATTCACGACGGGCACGCTCAACTCAACGGCGCGACCATCGGCTACCAGACCATCAACATGTACAACGGCTTCTATCGCTACACCTTTCGCAACGGCGCCCAAGGCCGGATGTGGGGCGGCGGCACCGACAGCAAGCAAGGAATCCTGGGCGCCGATTTCCGGTTGCCGCTCTCGAACCGTTGGGACCTGTGGGGCTGGTACAACTATCTGATCCCCAACAGTCAGGGCTTTGTCGGCGCGACGCAGCAGGGCTGGAACCTGACGCTGAACCTCGTCTGGTATCCCGGCCGACGCGCTTGCGGCATTCACAACACGCCCTTCCGGGCACTCTTCGCGCCCGCCGACAACAACTGGCTGATCACGCGCCCCTCGGCGATGTAGCGAGGAAGCGAGGGAGGGAGAGACGGAGGGACGGAGAGAGAGGCGAAGCACAGCGGGTGCCATCAATCCCGCCTGGCTCGCCCTGCCGGGTCTTCCTTCCTCTTTCGCTCTCTTGCCACGTCTCTCCGTCCCTCCATCATCCCTCCGTCTCTCCGTCTCTCCGTCTCTCCGTCGGTCGCTCGCTCCCTCCCGGTGCCATCCGCGATATAATGGTGTTGGCCGCGGTTCGCCACCCACCATTGACCGGCTGGCGAGCGGTCTCGTAAAATCACGGCACCAATTGGTTCTAGCAATCACCTAACGACAGAGGACCACCGAATGCGGCAGCTTTGTCGAATTATTTTGCGGCCGGCGATGCTCGGCTTCTTGCTCGCCTGCCAAACGGCGGCCTTGGCCCAGGTCGGTCAACTCGATCTCGGCGGGAGCGCGGGTGCTGAGAACGGCCCGTTGGTGACGGTCTCCGCCGCCTTCGCGGTCGAGAAGGGCGGGCGGAAGGGCCAGTTGTCGGTCACGGCCAGCATCGCCGACGAATGGCACATCTATTCCATCACTCAGCCCGCGGGCGGGCCGGTCCGCACCAAGATCAAGCTCGACCCCAACCCCGGCTTCAAGCTTGCCGGCGATTTCACGCCCTCCTCGCCGCCGAAGGCGCATGTCGACGATCTGGCATTCAACGGACTGACTCTCGAAGAGCATGCCGGGTCGGTGACGTGGACCGCGCCCATCGAACTGGCCGCAGACCTGGATCCCGCCAAGCTGAAGATCACCGGAAAGCTGTTTGCTCAGACCTGCCGGGCCGGCCAATGCCTCTTTCCACAGGACTTTCCGTTTGCCGCGAAATTCGGTCGTCCGTCAATCGCCGAAAAGGGGCGGTCGGCGGCGGCACCTGCGGACGCAGAGCGCAGTCCCGGCCAAGCCGGCAAGTTCGAACTGGACGCGATTACCTTCCGTGGCCATCTCTCGCCTAAGGCGGCGGTTCCAGGCGGAAAAGTGTCGCTGGTCATCACGGCCGAGCCCGCCAGCGGCTGGCACATCTATGAGTTGAGCGGCAAAACGTCGGCCGCAATCGGCGCGAAGCCGACCTTGCTTGTGCTCACGGAAACGTCGGGGCTGAAAAACGGCCCGGCCGTCGCCAGCCAAGAGCCGCTGCGCGATCCGCAGAACACGCGGCCGTTTTACGACGACGCCGTGACGTGGACCGTCGAGATGACCGTGCCGAAAGGAGCGAAGCCGGGGGCGATCAAGATTGCCGGCTTGCTCGGCTATCAAATCTGCACCACCAAGAGTTGCAAGAATCCCTCGGCCGTCGGTTTCGAGGCCAACATGGCGATTGGCGGCGCGGCCGTCGACGGCAAGATTCCGCTCAAGTTCACTTCCGATCACCGCTATCACGAAGTGGAGAAGCTGGCCAAAGATTCGGCTGCCAACGGCGGCGGCACCGGTGCGAGCCAGGGCGGAGGCAAGTCGACGGGCCTCAATCTCGACCAGATCAAGCCGGCCGGCAGCGGCGGCCAGCCGAGCTCGCTGGCCTATATGTTGGGGGTTGGCTTCCTCGGCGGCCTGATCTTGAACCTGATGCCCTGCGTGCTGCCGGTGATCGGCCTGAAGATTCTCTCGTTTCTGGAACAAAGCGGGCATAGTCACCGGCAGGCGTTCTTGCTTAACCTTTGGTATTCGCTGGGGATGTTGGCGGTGTTCATGGCGTTGGCCACGCTGCCGGTCGTGTTTCGGCTTTGGTTCAACCAAAGCTTCGGTTGGGGGCAACAGTTCTCCTATGTCGGCTTCAACGTCACGCTGGCCGCCATCGTGTTCGTGATGGCCTTGAGCTTTCTGGGAGTTTGGGAAATCCCCATTCCGGGCTTCGTCGGCGGCGGAAAGGCCAACCAACTCGTGGCCCAAGAAGGTTTTTCGGGCGCCTTCGCCAAGGGCGCCATCACCACGGTCTTGGCGACCCCGTGCAGCGGACCTTTCCTGGGCACCGCGCTCGGCTTCGCCCTGGTGCAACCGCCGCTCGTGATTTACTTGATGTTCGCCAGCATCGGCCTGGGGATGGCAAGCCCCTATCTGCTGATCGGGGCCTTTCCGCAGCTCATGCGGTTTCTGCCCAAGCCCGGCGCCTGGATGGACACGTTCAAGCAGATCATGGGCTTCGTTTTGCTCGGCACCGTAGTCTACTTGATGACTTTGATCAATGTGGAGTATTTCATTCCCACCCTGGCGTTGCTGTTCGGCCTTTGGGCCGGCTGCTGGTGGATCGGCCGGACACCGCTTTATGCCGAGCTTCCGGCGAAGCTGCGTGCCTGGGCGTGGGGATCGGCTGTCTCAGCATGCATCGGGGTTTTCGCCTTTCAATGGCTCGGCCCGCAACCGGACGCAGTTCTTCCCTGGCGGCCCTTCTCGATTGGCGCGCTAGCGAAGCTTACGGCGGAGGGCAAAACGGTCATGCTCGATTTCACGGCGGACTGGTGCCCCACGTGCAAAGTATTGGAGCACACGGTGCTGAACACCTCGGAGACGAAGGCGTTCGTCGAGCGCCACGGGATTGTGCCGATGGTCGCCGATATGACTTCCAATCCCGAAGAGGAAGCGGCCTTTCGCGACAAACTCGGCTCCAAGTCCATCCCCCTGCTTGCCATTTTCCCCGCCGGGCGGCCGAACGAGCCGATCGTGTTGAAAGACGCTTACACCAAGGGAATGCTGTTCGAGAAGCTGAAAGAAGCCGGACCATCGAAAGGCCCCTCGCAGCTTGCCGATCTGACGGCCGCGGGCAGGCCGTGAAGCCGAGCGTCCGCAATATGAAGCTGGCTGAACGCATGGCGTATTTCGACAGTTCGGGCATCCGCAAGGTGTTCGATCTGGCGAGCAAGATGCGCAACCCGATCAATCTCTCCATCGGCCAGCCCGATTTCGAGGTGCCCGAAGCGGTCAAGCGGGCCGCCGTCGAGGCGATCGAGTCGAACAAGAACGGCTATGCCCTCACGCAAGGCATGCCCGTGCTGCGCGAGAAGCTGCAAGCCGCCGTCGATGCCGAATATGGCCATGGCGATCGCCGCGTGTTTGTCACCAGCGGCACCAGCGGCGGCCTGGTGCTGGCCCTGCTGGCACTGGTCGACCCCGGCGACGAAGTGATCGTGTTCGATCCGTGCTTCGTGATGTATCCCTCACTGGTCAAGCTGGCCGGCGGGGTCTGCGTGTGGGTCGACACCTATCCCGATTTTCACGTCGATCTCGACCGCCTTCGCGCCGCGATCACGCCGCGCACAAAGGTGATCCTGTTCAACAGCCCCGGCAACCCGACGGGCGTGGTGGCCACGGACACGGAGATCCGCGAGGTCGCGCGGTTGGCCGCCGAGCGAGGCATCGCGCTGGTGAGCGACGAGATTTACCGCGCCTTTTGCTACGACGTTCCGTTTGTTTCGCCGGCGACCTTCAACGCGGAAACGCTGGTGATCGACGGCTTCAGCAAGACGTATGGCGTCACGGGCTGGCGCGTGGGATTTGCCCACGGTACGCAAGCGGTGATCGACGCCATGCAGAAGATGCAGCAATACACGTTTGTCTGCGCGCCGCAGCCGGCCCAGTGGGCCTGCGCGGCGGCGATGGACGTCGACATGTCGGCGTACATCGCCGACTACCGCCGTAAGCGCGATCGACTGCTGGCGGGCATCGGCGACCTGTACGAGGTGGTGACGCCCGGCGGAGCGTTCTATGCCTTTCCCAAAGTTCCCTGGGGAACGGCCGGCGAGTTCGTGGCCGAGGCGGTCCGCCGAGAGCTGCTGATCATTCCGGGCGACATTTTCAGCGCTCGCGACACCCACTTTCGCATTTCGTACGCGGCCAGCGACGCGACGATCGACCGGGGAGTGGACGTGTTGCGAGCGTTGTGCCGTGCCTAAAAAGCCAAATCTTACGGCCACAAAACCAAGCATAGGTATTGACGTTCCGCTTGGGACGAGAAGTCCGGTTGATGCCGCACGACCTCGCCGAATTCCGCGATGGCGGTCCGGCAGTCGCCCGACTTCAAAGCAGCCGTCGCGTGCTCGTGGAGGCTGTCGAGCAGCTTGTCGGCTTTCGTTCGTATCGCCTTGAAGTCGGCCGCGACTACGATGCCGTGGAAGAAATCTGCATACTCCGCTGATGGCCCGAGTTCAATGGCCCTTGGGCTTCAACACGGCAATTCCAGTCGTCGGTGTGTCATCGCCACCGGCGGGAGCGAAGGATAACCAATTTTACCAGGAACCGGATAGGTCCGCACTGCCGACCCCGACGCGGCCCAATGTGCCAAATCAGTTGCCAGTGCCTTGCGTTCAAGACATAGCTCTGCTATGAACATTGTTTCATGTTGGGGGCCGCAAACGCCAGTCGCCGGAGGTCGCCGTGGCTAAGCTGCAGTTCAAGGCGGAGAAGATCGCTGAGTTTAGCGACTCGCGCGAAATGCCGGCGTACAGCATTCCCCAAGCCGCGCACTACCTGCAGATGCCGGTGGCGACGTTGCGTTCGTGGGTTCTTGGCCGCGATTATCCGACCGGACGCGGAACGAAGCGATTTAGGCCGGTCATCCGCCTGCCAGACGAAGAAAGGCCGCTGCTCTCGTTCTTTAACCTCGCGGAGGCCCACGTGCTCAATGCCCTGCGGCGCGATCACAGCATCCGCCTGCAAGACGTCCGATCGGCGCTCAATTACATCCAAAACGAGTTGGGAGCGGCGCATCCGCTTCTCGACTACCGATTCGAAACGAACGGCGTCGCGTTGTTCGTGACCAAGCTCGGCAAACTGGTCGAGGCGTCGGCGGCCGGCCAACTCGTCATGCGAGAGGTGTTGGACGCTTATCTGAAGCGTCTCGAGCGCGAGGATCTCGTGGTGGCCAGGCTGTATCCTTTCACTCGGGCCCGAGAGACCGACGGCCCGAAACTCGTGTTGATCGACCCGAGGCACTCCTTCGGGCGACCGGTGCTGGCGCGTGCGCGAATTGCCACGGCCGTCATTGCCGAGCGGTACAAGGCGGGCGAATCCATCGACGATCTGGCCGACGACTATGCCTGCGAAAGGCTCGAAGTCGAGGAAGCGCTCCGTTGCGAGCTCTCACTCGAAGCCGCCTGAAGCCCCCACGTTCTTCCTCGATAAGTGTCTCGGGCGAAAGGTCGTGGCCGGCGCGCTTCGCTCCGCGGGCGAAAATGTCGAGGTGCTCACCGATCACTTCGACCCTGACGCGCCGGATGCTGAATGGCTGCGGGCGGTCGGGCAACGCGGCTGGGTTATTCTCACGAAAGACCGGCATATTCGCAGCAACCAGATCGAAATCGTCGAGTTGATGGCGTCCGGCGCGCCATGTTTTACGCTCACGTCGGCAAATGCGACGGGCGAAGATATGGCCCGAGCGTTCGTTGCGGCTTTGCCTGTCATGAAGCGCTTCATGGGCAAATTCGCGCCGCCCTTCATCGCCACCATCAGCCTGTCAGGGGCCGTGTCGATGCTCTACACGCATGCCGCGCTCATCAAGCGTGTGAAATAGTGCCACAGCGGGCCCGTTTAACGCGGTGCATTGGCTCCTTTGTAGCCCGGAACGGGCGTGACTCGATAGCCCAGGGTGCAGCGCAGTGGAACCCTGGGTTATCGGCCACAAATGACGACAAAGCCCCAACGGGGCGTGATTCTCGTCTGGCCCACTGCATGGCATGATAGAATTCGCTTGAGGCACGGCGTCGTGCGGCCCAATGTGCCGAATCGGTTGCCATTGCCGCGAAGCAAGCGTTGGAGCGTGATATGATCGCAATTACTGGGACGGAAGCAATCGCCGACTGGATTACCTGGTACGACTCGCTGGAGCCGCTGGAGCTGTCGGCGGACGAAGAGCAGGCAATTGAAGCTTTCCGCCAACGTCAGAAGGAAGTTGGCAAGGCGGCCTTTGACGAGCGCGCCGACCGGCTGCGGAAAATATGGCAGAGATAACGCCGCAATACACGACCAATGCCGATAAGATTCTCCGCGGGGCAATGGTGCAAGACGGCTCGGTGGCTGGCGTGCTCGAAAAGGTGAACGTTCACGAGCGTTGCGAGTTCGTTCTTTACCCGCCGATCCCCAGGCCATGCCGTCACGTGTGTTTTTCCCGAGAGCATGCTGCCGCAGGTTCGCTGGGGCGATCAAGCGGAACGTCACGGTCCGCGGGCCCGTGTACTACTTCGCCGACCAGCCCTTTCCCAAGCTCGTGTATGTAAGGGAGCTGGAAATCCATCCCTGCGACGACGAGCTGCCTTCTCTCGGCGGCCTGCGCGGGCTGGCCCCCGGCTCGACGGGCGATCTGTCGGCCGTCGATTTTGTCAGGTCGCTGCGCCATGACTAACGATGGCAAGCCGCTACGGGATAACGGTCCGACTTCTGGCACTAGCCAAGCGCTGGTGCGCGGACGACCGATGTCAGGGAGAGAAGTTGCTGGGCCCGTCGCTTCCGTTCGCCTTTCGGCAGGTCGCAATAGACGTTGGCATGCGCGAGATTCGCAGGGAAGTTTTCGTCCCTCTCGATCCTTGCATCAAAGCCAAGCTGGCGCGCGGGCCCCGACTCGAATTGCACCATCCCGCTCCCGGATCGAAACCGCGTGAGCGTCTGCTCCGACGTTGCCAGCGAGGCCACGTCGACCGAGAACACGGGAAACGCGAACGCCGCCGAAGACACGCGGTTCTCCGCCGCGACCCACCAGTCGCGCGACGTGATCGCGCGGCTTAGAGTTTCATTCGCCGGCACCTCCGGTCCGCGCGCGGCGTCAGACATTCGCCCCCGCCCCCGTGAACCAGCCGATCAGGGCTACCGCTTTCTCGGTGTCGTCGATCCCAAACACGTCCTCCTCCTGCACTCCTTCGGTCGGATCCCATTTCAGATAATGAATCGTGACCGGATCTTCGACTTCGAGTTCCAGGATTCTTCGGCCCTTGTGCCATTCGAACTGCAACGCGCCGCTCGACATCGGCACGACCAACGGCGGTTCGACGATATGGGCGGCGAGCCGGGCGGCAAATCGCCGGGCGGCATCCAGGATATCGTCGTTGATTGCCGGCCCGCCATAGCCGTCCCAATTCGGTTTTAAGGCGGCCAGCCGCTCGATTTCGGCATCGAGCGAGCGTTCCACCTCGGGCTGCCGACGACCGACCGGCGCGCTGATTGTCAGGCGCACTTCCGTGCCTTCCGCCAGCTCCAGTGGCTGCCGCGGCCTGAGGACGCCGTTCTCGTAGATGGCTGCGATGGTGATGCTCATGGTTCGCGCTCACCTCGATTCTACCATGCCGGGGTCATCGATTCGAGGAGCCGAACTGGAAACAACCCCAGCGCTTCGCCCCGCGGCTTTCGCATGACGCGCGTTCCGGGCTATGCACTGCCGCGACGCGGCCCGTTTACTACTACGCCGACCAGCCCTTTCCCAAGCTCGTGCATGTAAGGGAGTTGGAAATCCATCCCCGCGACGACAAGCTGCCCTTGCTTGGCAGCCTGCGCGGACTGGCACCCGGTTCGTCGGGCGAGCTCTCGGCCGTCGATTTTGTCAGGTCGTTGCGCCATGACTAACGATGGCAAGCCGATCTACTGCTGGGACGCCTCGGTCTTTCTTGCTTGGATCAACGAGGAGGCCGGTGCAGTTGGGGGACATTGCCTCATCGGTTCTGAACTGTCGGGAGCGAAGATGAGCCTGGCGCACACGATCGAACTCAGCCGTGAACGTCCGCCATGATAGCCAGCGCGACAGGCATTATTGGCACGCTGATTTGGCGCTGGCCTCACGTGGGCGCAAGCGACAATCGGCATGCTTCAATAAGCTGACGGACACGCTCTTCACCTACCTTCTCCAGCAAAAAACGGACGAGATCCTCCTGTCGGTTTTGCCCGAAGGCCATGCGATAGATGACAAGCGAGCGGCGCAGTTGATCCTCTTTGGGAATATCACGACTGAGAGGCAATGCCGGTATGTGCCTCTCGATCTTGGCGGGACCGTCGAGCGTAACCCAGAACGGAAACAAATCGTTGAAATCAGCGGATCTCGCGATTCTCGCGGCCTCAAACATCGCGGCCCAAATGTCTTTCGATCCGTTGAGCGATACGGGCCCGTGAGCGGCGGCGATGTTCTTACGCAGCGCGTGGCCCTTGTAACGGTGGACGCGCCCTTCTCTTTGCTCAAGGTCGACCGGATTCGAGGGCAGGTTCCAATGCACCACCGCGTGGCAATAGGGATGAAAGTCGAGGCCCTCTTGACCAACGGATGTTGTCGCCAGCACGAACGGCCAAAACGGCGAGTTGAACGCCGATCGGACCTGGTCGGCGCGCGTCGGTTCGCTGCCGTCGTCGGCGTCCTGGTCGCCAAACCGCATGGCGAATCGCGTTCTCAAGCGGATTGGCTCGCTTCGGACACTCCGCGAGCTGACCGTTAGTATGTCTACCTGCGTGGTGGCCGTGCGAAGCGTCAAGCAGCGTTGCATCTCCTTCGAAAGCTCGTCAGCGATCATCGTCGTCGGCTTATCGGTGAGGCCCAGCGACTCAATCAACATGTGAGCATATTCGTCGAGCACCGCCTGCAGATTGCCGTCCAGGCAATACGACAGGACTGACTGCCAGTAGGGCGTCTCGCGCTTTCGATCGCGAAGCACAGCCATCGCTTCCGGGAGATTGAAAAGGCGCAAGAACGAATGGGCCAGCGCCGCGGCAGCCGTCTTCACGGCATCGCTAGCCACCTCTTCTTCGGCAACGATATGACGTTTCAGAGCGCGGAGACATACGACGCCCAGGCCGGCAAAGCCACTCTTCGCCGTCACCTCACAAAGATCGCTGGGGGGCGGTCCAAGTTCCAACCGACCATCGAGAAACTCTTGGGCCTTCTTCACGTGCGTTTCCCATCCAAGGGCCGAATCGTCATCAGTGGTCTGCGTTGGTTCGCCGGACCATGATTGACTCAATCTCGGCTGCGCAAACCAGCGCTGCACTTCACCGGGGTGGTGCCTGAGATCCAGCAGCAAAGGAGCCGCCCAATACCACGATTCGTCCGCGGGGCCCGGACGCTGGCGAGCCGCCGTCAATTCCTCTTGCAACGCTGATTCAATGCTGTCGGCCCCGGCTTGCACCAACTCGGCGACGGGCACGGGAAGCTGCTCCCCGCGCAAACGCCGCGCGAGCAACAGCGGGTCGAGTTGCTCAACCAACCAGCGGCAGGGATAAATAAGGCCCAACACCGGCATGCCGGTCGGCCTGCCCTTGGCGAATGTAAACCTCAACAACGCGCGCCGCTTCTTACGCGCCTCAGCGGTGTTTCTCGCCTTTTTGGAGAACGTCCGCATCATTCGGCGTTCCGCCTCGTAGCTCAAGATCGCCGAAATGGCCTTGGGCACGACCCGCCAACAAGAAAACACGAGGCGCTTGGTGAAGCATTGTAGCGTCGGCGTCGCGAAAGCGCCCCTCGGTTCAGAATACGGCAGCGACGGTGGAATCCATAGCAGGCGCCACGCGCCGCGCTCGATCACGTCGTCGTGCAGTGCGCGCAATCGAGCGTTACCTGGATCGAGTTTGCCATACGCCTCAATGACTTCCGGACGAAGGAGTCCGGCCTTGGCTCCGCGCATGGCGTCGACGAATTTGGATGCTTGCCGCTCCGACGCCAATTCGTCGCGCAGCGTTCGCTTAAGTTGGTACTCATCCATGAAGTTCAGTAGGTACGGCGCGGACTTCCAGTATTCGAGCACGTCATCACTTTCGAGACTGCGGGCCACGCGTTGCAAAACCAGGTACTGTTCGACGTCGCTTTCCATCAGTTGTGGCCGCATCTGCTTCACGTCGGCCAGCATGCCGTTGCGGTCGGGCGTCAGTGCCAGCCGTTCCGTGCGGACCATCACTTGTCGCAACGCCACCTCGAGCTCGCGCTTTACGCCGAGCAGTTGCTCATTTCCGCCTACCGCGACGTCGAAAAGATGCTCGCGATATCGCCGAATCAATCCGGCGACGTGGTCCCTGGAGGATGGCGACGGCATCAAAAAGTGAAGCGTGCGTTCAAAATCGGCGTAATGGTCGTCCTGGTCTTTTTCCCGCGCGAGCGTATACATTTTGTACGGCGTTGCCGACAGGAGTAGCACGCGCGCGGCCAGCGAAGAATCGGTTTGCGACTGCTGATAATTGAACAGGTGGTGCGCAAGCTGCGCCGCCTCGGTCGGCTCTTCCACGTCGGACTCGAGCAAATGCTTGAATCGCTGAAACTCGTCGAGAATAATCAGGTCCGGCTCGAGCCAATTCAGGCACGATTCGGCCAGAAGCCTGCGTAGCTCGCCAATGAGCCGGTTGCGGTCACGGTGCAGCTCAGGCGGCACGGTCATTCCGGCCCGGGGCATTGCGCCGCAGAGTTCGTCGAACTTGCGCAACAAATCCGTATTGCTCAATCGCTCCCAAAACATCTTCGCAATTTTTGGGTGAGGCGACGGATGTGCTGTGGGAAAGCAGTCCACTTGGTTGCGAAAGGAATCCGTGCCGGCATTCGCCTCGAACAAACGGGTCGCCCTGGTCCGTGAGACATCATGTTCGTTGGCGATCAGCCAATAGATCAGGACCCGTTCCAGCGATTGACCGGCCCCGTGGCTCAACTCAAACGACGTGCCGGGCGTGAAGGAGACGAAATTCAGCCGACGCAGCCGCATGTTTGCCAAAGTCAACGGAAGAAGGGTGATGCGCGAGGCCAGGCAGAAGTCTTTCTGGCCCGTGACGTTCAATCGATTGATGTTTTGCCGTGCAATGTCTGTGTTCGAGCAGACGTAAACCACGTCGATCCGCTGCGTGCGGTCCCAAAGGTGGTCGATGGCCTTGGCGATGACGCCCCGCGCCACGAGCGTTTTCCCCAATCCAACCTCGTCAGCGACAAGGAAACGACGCGCGTGGTCGGCGTCAGTATAGAGTCGCCGAAATACGTGCTCGACGGTTTCGCGTTGAAAGTCCTTCAACTGCGCAAGAATGGCAGCGGTCGTCGGGCGAGAGGCGCTTGGTTTGCTCGGCATGGTAGTTGTTCCTCGGTCACTTTTTCGAGGCTTTCGAGCGGTGCTTGCGGCGCGCGTCGATAATCGGCCTCCAGACTTCATGGAAGCCTTCCGGCAAAAGTCGTCGCCCCTCCGGGGATTTTTCCAAATCCAGAACGAGATGCTCCACCTCGTCGATCTGGTCTGGACGACGGTCGAGCGCTTGCAGCAGCGATTCCAGCAGCGAGGCGACGAGTGAATCGCCGAAGACACCGTTGGCGGCGTTCTCCGAGGCTGCCGCGAACAGGCTGGCAAAGTTGGCCTCATCCGGATCAATCAGAAGCAGGAGGAGAAAACGCAGCACGCTTTGGCGATCGACCAAGAGATGCCGCAGGACGCACTCGGAACGGTCAGCAGGCGCGTTCACCAGTGGAAGGTAAAGTACAAACTGGTGGGAGAATTGGCCGTCCGCGGAGACAAGCTCCCAGGCGAAGAATGAAGTTAGGCCGATTAACGAAACGGGCACAAAGCGGCACCATACGTCGTGATCAAAGGAGATTGCCGTGCTCTGGCTTGGTCCGAGACTGATCGGCCAAACTCGCAACGTCGAGCCGGTCGGTGGTGATACGCGGCCCGACTTTGTGGGACGCACAACCAACGCATAATGGTTCTCATCACATTTTTCACAATCCGCCACGGCGGCGCGCATCGCGATCTGCTTCGCCAATTCGTCCGCTTGCCGGTCGAATAGCAACTGATCGGACGGAAGCACTGTTGTTTCCGGGTGTTCGACGAACGGCCTTAGCAAGTCACGCAAGCAGGCAATGTGTTTGTCTTCGTCATCACCGGACCGGCCCATGATCGTCGCGATGCCATAGCGGCTCTTTTTGCCGCGCAACTCGACCAGAAACTCGACATTGCTCGCGAACGCCACGCCCGTGGCGTTCGCCGAACCGGTCCAGATGCGGCTGTTCCAGCCGGCGTCGGCTATGTAGCACTTGGCGTGCAGACCGAGCAACGCCGGACCGGCCATTTCATCGCCGTGCCGAGAGTCGGAGGCATTTTTCGATTCGGAGCCTTGGAAATTGAGAGCGGTGGCGGCGTCTTCCTGCTCCGGCTGGGCGGTCTCGTCGAGGACCCAAACCCGCTCAAATCGAGCAAGCTCCGCCGACGGCAAGCAATCGAGGGTTTCGGCCCTGGACACTAATTCAAGCGGCGCCGAATACGGCGCGATCCTGTTGACGAATCCGGCATCGACGAACGGTGAGATCACGAGCATCCTGTCGATCCGGTCGTCGAACGGCCAGTCATCGGTTTCGCCCAGACCGATCGGCCAATAACGAACGTCCTCGAATTGCTCTGGCAGGCTAAAATCGACGCGCCGCAGCTCGTGGGCAAGTTGTTCGATCCGCTTTCGCCATTCGGAGGCCAGGCTGCGCCGCGACATTTTGGGTAGGCTTTCGACGAACTGGCCCAGCGGATGATTGCGCGCGAATGCGTTGGATCGGTCGCAAAGCGGGCCTTCCATGCATAGCATCGTGTCCCACGAGCGATCGAAGGTCATGTTGCGGCTTAAACAAAGCATTCGGTACGTCACGGTCGCATCCGGGCCCAAGTACCGCAGAAACCAAATCTTTGGATGGAAGCTTCCGCCGCGAGGCGCAAGCGCCTCCGCGATCGAGCCCTCGAGGTTCACCAGCAGCGGCTGGTAGCTGCGCGGCACATGAATGCGTCCCGCTTGGCAGAACAGCAGAATGCGGTGCGCATATTGGCGAGTTGCCTTCAAGAGCGAGAGCGGTTCCAGGACTGGGTTCCCCTGTCGGTCCTGCCAGTCGGAAAAGGCGAACGCCACAGGAGCGGCCAAAAGAGCGATCAAGTCCAGCGAATACGTCGTTCCGACTGCCCAATCGAGCCTGTGCTCGGGCGGAGGAGCGAGGGTTTCCAGCAGTAGCTTCCGGCTATGAGGCTCAAGCATTGCCTAGTTTCCCAAACTCGGCAGTATATCCGACACGATCGACTTGGCGGCGTTCCAGCGAAGATCCATTTGCCCGGCTCCCGCGGCGCCGTTCCACAGCTCCAGCGCTCTCCTGTTTTTCAGGCGCGATTGTCCGCGTTTGAGCGCATACTCACGGCGGTCGATAAGAGCGCGGGTCGCCTGGCCGTCGACAATTCCTGCGACGTTGGCCGTCACCAAAACGGCATTGATCCACTGATTGACGAACGCCTGCGCAGGGAAGCTCACTTGTGGATTCGCGCCGCGAACAATTTGCCAAAACCGCCGGCGATCCCAGTTTCTTAGGTCATCACGGCGCCGAGTCAGGAGTTCCCACCACTCGGTGAGAGCCTCGCGGTATTCATCGATTTGCTCCGGCCACGGTCGAAGTTCGGCCAGCATCAGGTTGTAAAGCAGTTGGGCGCCCCACATGATCTCTGAAAAATTTCGCCCATGCGTCAACTGTTCAGTGAACACGTCCGGCACGTCGTGCGCAAGGTCCCAGCAGGCATCGACTTCGCCTACCGAAATCCGCGTGCGAAGGATGTGTGCCAGGAAGGATCGCGGGCAATTCGCCAGGACCCGTTCACGAAGATACTCGGCCTCGGGCTGCGAGAGGTCAAAGGTAATGCCTTGCGGAAAACTTGGGGGCGCCGCGGGGATGCCGCCGTGCCAGTTGCAAATGTCGGGATCGGGTGGAGTTTCTCCGCCAAAGTCCTGCCGCGATGGTCGGCCCTGTCGGCGCGCATAGAACAGCTTGAGCGAACGGTGGTATTGGTCTTCTGAGCCAGGGAAAAGGCGAATTCCCCATGTTTCGAGCCCAAGCCAATAGACGCTGCTTGCGAGTCGCCGCACGTTTTCCCTGGCCCGCTTGCCAATCAAGCCGCTTGAATCACCCGACGAGGCGATGACGTTCATCAACTCCACTTCAAGCTTTCGGGCACGATGCTCGACGCGGTCGGGTGCGACCTGCTTTTCTTCGAGTGTCAGGTAGATCCAGGGCACGAACAGGAAGTATTTCGCGCGCGTCTGGATCGTGCTGGTGCCCGGAAACAGTAAATCCGCGAATGCGTCACGGACCCCGCCCAAACCAAGCTCGTCCCTCGTCGCGCGTTCGCCGAAAAGCTCGATGACGTCGAGCATTTTGCGACGCTCAGATTCCGAATAGTCAAGCCAAGTGAAAGTAGATGGCATTTGGATTATTCTCACTGTGCATGGCGCTTCGGCGTCCGCCCTGGTTGCGATCCCATCCGACGGTGACGGAGAATGACTGACCGAGAATATACCAGATCACGGCCGTAGTCCATCGGTGGTATAGCCCCTGTCACACTCTCGGGATCCGTAGGAAGCCTTGATCACGCGGCCGCATGGCATGACCCGTGATTGGCGCTCATGAAGGCGGGCGTGCCGGCGACGTGCCCCGCCAGCGCGCTGCGTTTCCTCGCTCACCAACAGGCCGAAGTCGGCCACGTGCGGCCGGCCCTGTTCGTCGAGCAGGATGTTGGCCGGCTTCAGGTCGCGATGAACGAAGCCGAGCTTGTGGGCGTGGCGCAAGGCGTCGGCCACCATTTCCAGTAGCTCCGCGGCGCGGCCGGGCGCGACGGGGCCGCCGTCGATAAGTTCCGCCAGCGTTTGGCCGGGCACGTACTCCATGACGATGTAAAGCCGATTGTTTTCGCGACCGACGTCATGGATGGTGACGATCTGCGGATGATTAAGACTGGCGGCGTGGCGGGCCTCGGTGCGGAACTTGTCGAGCGCGCCGGCCGTGGTGAAGGTGCCGACGCGCGAGACTTTGATCGCTACGTCGCGGTTCAGATCGGGGTAGCGGGCCAGGTAGACATTGCCGAAGGCGCCGGCGCCGAGGGTGGACTGTTTCTGGTAGCGGCCGAGTTGCGTGGGGGCGGGTTCGTCTTCGCGGCCCTCACCCCAACCCTCTCCCGGCGGGAGAGGGAGTTCGCCGCGCATCAGGGCGAACAGCGATTCGAGCCTCTGATCGGCCGCGAAGGCGCCGGCGAGTTTTGGATCGGCGGCCAGAGAAGCGTCGAGCCGGCCGGCGTCGATGGCGTGGCCGAGCGTTTCGTCGAAGTCGTCGCGCGGCGTGTCCGCGTCGGGCAAAGCAAGCGGCGAGTCAGCAAGCGGCTGGTTCATTCAGGCAACCACTACCACAAAGAACACAAAGAGCACGAAGAACAGAAAATGGGGCCACGGATGGAACACGGATGAAACACGGATAGAACACAAATCCGTGTTTCATCGGTGTTTAATCCGTGGCTGGTTTTTGCTGGCGACATTCGTATCGAGCAGCACGACGCTCATCACTCGGGCTTCTCCGGCACGAGACTGCGCCGCGCCGCGCGTTCGCGTTGAATGTGCTCCAACAGTTCGTCGGGATCATCGTCGGCCGGCCACAGGTCGCTCAACTCATCGAGTTCCGAGACCGGCGAAACTCCCTGCTGGGCCGCCAGCTCGTCAAGCGATGGCGATTTCCAGAAGGACGGAGCGGCAGATTCATCGGGCACGACGCGCGGCTCGAATTCAACGCGGGTGCGTTCGGGCAGGTCAACCGGACCGACTGGGCGAAATACGCCTTGTTCATAAATGGCGTGAATGACGTTGCTCATAGCGAATCCTCTCGGAGTCACGCCCCATCGGGGCCACTTTGGTTCATCCTATCTATTCACCCAGGGTCCCGCTGCGCTGCGCCCTGGGCTATCGAATCGCGCCCCTTCGGGGCTACGGTGCGGAATTCACGATTCAGGCGAGCTGGATGGGGCCTTGGGATGCTTCCGCGGCCCCATGTTAGCTCACCATCTCCTTCACCAATCCGCGCAAGGCGGATGGGGTCGGGCGAAAAAAAATCCGGGGGCGGCGCGTTCGGTCGGCCGCCGGCTACCGCTAACTATGATGACGGGCAAAACGGCCCGAGTAAACCATCCCCCGTCTGCGAACATGGCGTCGCCAGAGGCGAGCGGCAATTCAATGGATTGTCCCTCCGACCCGCCTGTGTCGCGCTGGACGAAGATTTTGGCGGGCAAAGTCGGGCGAAGTGCCGCCCCGCCAAGCCGCAACGTCGGCCCAGGCAGTTCACGCCCAAGCCCTTTTTATTGGCTGGTTTGAGAGATAATCCCGCAAGTCCTTACGGTTTCGTGGTTTGCGCGAATAATATCAGTATTGACTCGTTGCCCAAGCTAGCTATAATTCCCGCGCGGTGGGCAAGTTCGGTAAGCCTGGAAAGAATCGCGGAAACTGCCGAATGCGGAAGCGCTGGGTTGTAAACGGTTTACGGACACAGCGAGCTAAGGGCTAAGTTGCGTTTTGGCGTCACACGGAGGATAGGAACTTCCCGCTGTCTGTCGCGTTGGCAGGCCGGCCGGAGGTCCCGCTGAGACTAGCCTCACCATCGGCTAGGAGAAGGGTGGTTTAGCGAATTATGAAAACTGTGTTCACTACGGGCGAGGCGGCCAAGATTTGCAAGGTCAGCCAGCAAACGATTATTCGGTGTTTTGATTCGGGACAACTCAAGGGTTTCCGCGTGCCGGGCAGCCGTTTTCGGCGAATTCCGCGGGAACAGCTCTTTCACTTCATGCGCGACAACGGCATTCCCACCGACGCGCTGGAAAGCGGCAAACGCAAGGTGCTGCTCGTCGATGACGACCAGGAACTGGTCGAGCTGATCACCGACGTACTGGAACGCGACGGCCGCTTCGAGGTCCGCACGGCCAACAACGGCTTCGACGCCGGCATGATGGTCAAGGAATATCGCCCCGACCTGATCGTGCTCGACGTCATGCTGCCCGACATCAACGGCAAAGAGGTTTGCCAGCGGGTCCGCAGCGACAGCACCATGGACGAGGTGCGGATCATCTGCATTTCGGGCATGGTCGAGGAAGACAAGATCGACGACCTGCGGGCTTCGGGCGCCAACGACTTCTTGCACAAGCCGTTCGAGGTGGAAGCCCTGATCGACCGCATGTGCATGCTGCTGGAAATGGAAACCGCCACGACGGTCCGCTAGGCGGATGGCTTCATCGGCCCGTAATCGCCATGAGCGAATTCGACGAGCGCCTGACGGCTGCCAAGCTGGAAGCGATGGCTGAATTTGCGGCCGGGGCGGGCCACGAGATCAACAACCCGATCGCCGTCATCGCCGGCCGGGCACAATTGCTGCTCGACGGCGAGACGGATCCGCAGCGGCGACGCGAACTGGCGGTCATCCAAGCGCAGGCCATGCGCGTGTATGAGATGATCGCCGACATGATGCTTTTTGCCCGGCCGCCTGCCCCGCGGCTTGCTGATTGCGACATGGCGACGGTCGCGGAGAACGTTGTGGCGGAACTTGCCGGCAAGGCCCGTGAAAAGCAGGTCCGCCTAGAGCTGCAGACGTGCTCGCAACCGTTCACCCTATCGGCCGACGCGAACCAGTTGGCCGTGGCCGTGCAAGCGCTTTGCCAGAACGCGTTGGATGCCGTCGATCGCGGCGGATGCGTGAGTGTGAGCGTCGAGCGTCTGCCTGCTGCCAACATTCCAGGTGAAGATCGCATCGCCATCACGGTCGCCGACGACGGGGGCGGCATCGCGGCCGATGCCCAGGAACATCTTTTCGATCCCTTCTATTGCGGACGCCCGGCCGGGCGACGCTTGGGCATGGGGCTGGCCAAAGCATGGCGCATCGTCCGCAATCACCGGGGCTGGATCTCCGCTGAGAATCGGCCGACGGGAGGTGCGATGTTTATGATGGTACTCCCAGCCACCGTCACTGCTTCAGAGCATTAGAGCATTACAGGCACGTCAGCGACTGCCAACGTGCGCTTCTGTGTCAAGCTCCGGCGCGGCCGTCATGCGTGGCTCAAGCTCAGGGGCATCTTGCCATTCGCCCCGCAATTCCGACAGCACCCGCGACAACACGCCGTTCTTGCTCCATCGCTGATACCAGCGGTGGATAGTGCTGTCGTCGCCGAACTCTTTGGGCAGTTTGTTCCAGTGGCAGCCGGTCCGCAGGCGGTAAACGATGCCGTTGAGCACTTGTCGCCAATCGGCCGGCTTGCGGCCCGGACCTTTTCGCAACGGGCTGTCCTCCAACAGAATCGGGTAGACCCGCTGCCATGCCTCGTCGGAAACCCGCCACTCGGACTCGTGATTACTATCGAATCTCCGCTCGGTAATCATTTTTCCCTCCATACGCCCTCTTTCTCTGGCAAGCAACTGGCATACCAAGCGGACCTCTGAAGGTCATTCGTGTTCCGATAGGCAATCTGACTGCCGTTTGCCGCACACAGCTATCCCCCATTGGGCTGCCGTTTGTTCAAGACCGCCTGGAAAGGCCGCCCCACCGCGGGAGTTTTGAGATAGCCTCTTTTTGTCCCGGCAACACTCGCTGGTAGTTCAGCCGTCATTCCGCTCGCTGTACGGCCAAAGTCGTTCCTGCCCGCAAAGTCGGCGCAACCGTTACCTCCGGAACCCGAATTTCGCTTCGCGGCCGCATTCGGCCGGTTCTGATTTGTGGGTGGTAGCGATTCTGCCGATAGTGCGCAAGGTACGGCGTAGGACGGTGGCATTGAAACCGCGTTTTATTCGGAAAATACTAGATTCCTTGCTAGGGAGGCCCGGCCATGAATACGGCGCGTCACCAAGTTGCCCCAACAAGTGCCCTGGTCTTGGCCGTCTCGCTGCTGGCCGGCTGCTCGTCGTCCGGCGGCACCTTCACCCTATTTCCCACCGGCGACTACCTGCTGAAGTCGACGAAACTCGTGCGGCGAAGCGTACCCCGCCAACTGCCGGTGCCGCGCGAACTGGAAAAGACCCTTCTGCCGGACTACGTCCTCCAGCCCGGTGATGTGCTCGTCGTTGACCCGACGGCGCTCGACTCACCGGTCCGCTTTCCGGCCGACCAGACGATTCTGGCCGACGGCACCATCGACCTGGGTCGTTTCGGCCGCATCATTGTGGCCGGCAAAACCATCGAGCAAGTCGAAGCCGACGTCGCCGCCGCGGTGCGGGGCGTGGAGCCAGGCGCCGCCCCAGGCGTCAACGTGCGACTGGTGAATCCCCAGAGCGCGGTCTACTACGTGCTGGGCGAGGTGAACTCGCCCGGCTCGTTCCCGTTGATCGGTCGCGAGACGGTGCTCGACGCGCTTCTGGCGGCCGGCGGTTTGAGCGACAAGGCCTCGCCGTGCAACATCATTCTGAGCCGGCCCACCGAGCCCAGTGGCTGCCGCACGGTGCTGCCGGTTTGCTACCGCCACATCGTGCAATTGGGCGACACCACCACCAACTATCAAATCATGCCGGGCGACCGTGTGTATGTGGCCACGCGGACCTTTGGTGAAGCGCTATTCAACAAGCGGTCCTGCCCGATCTGCCAGGGCGTGCAATGCCCCTGCCCGAGCAGTTCGGCCTTGCTGCCCGCTCTACCCACCATCACGCCGCCGCGCGTCATTGGCGGCGCGATCCCCCTGCCAGCGACCGACGAATCGCTGCCCGAATCGCCGTATGTTCCCAACGAGATGCCGAAGGCCCCGCCGATCGACGACGCAACGGGCATGGACGAGGACGCACCGCCCGTCTTGTCGCGAACATCGGCGGTGGTCCGTCCGTAGGGCGGGGCCACCGATCAACTTGCACTTATCTGTCCATCGTGAGAAAATCATGAAACGTCGCCGCAACGGCGGTCATCGAGCCGTACGGCGAGATTCTTTTCATGGTAAATCGCGAGGGAGTGGCGAGAATGCAACGCAGGCCAATGGCGGTGACGGCGGTCGTTCTTCTGGTCGCATTCGGGTATAGTTCGGCCCCGGCCAGGGCGGCGAAAACGCCGGGCCTCGGCGATCCCGGTCGCCTTGCCAGCGCCGAGTTCGCCAAGATCGGCCAGCCGCCGCTCGATGGGCCGGACGCACGCAAGCAACTGCTCGTCGACGGCATGTATTCCAGCGGCCAGGTGCGCGATCTGACGCCCACGATCACCTGGCAGGCCTCGCCCGGGGGCATTGTGGCCATCAGCCCGACCGGCCTGGTGACGCCGCTGGCCGACGGTGTCGTCAAGATCACGGCCAAGTCGGAAGGTGGCATGCAGGCGGTAACCGAACTGACCGTCAAGAACTTCAATACGCCCCGCCCAATCAACTTTCCCAACCAGATCGTACCGATCTTCACCAAGAACGGTTGCAATGCGGGCGGCTGTCACGGCAAGTCCACTGGCCAGAACGGCTTTCGTCTTTCGCTGCTCGGTTTCTATCCCAGCGACGACTACGAGTTTCTCGTCAAAGAGGCCCGCGGCCGACGGCTGTTCCCCAGCGCGCCCGACCAAAGCCTGTTGCTGTTGAAAGCCACCAACACCGTCGCGCACGGCGGCGGGCATCGCCTGGAAAAAGAGAGCTATGAATACGGGCAAATCGTCCGCTGGCTCGAGCAAGGGATGCCCTATGGCAAGCCCGACGATCCCGTGGTCGAGCGCATCGAAGTCTTCCCCGACACGCGGGCGATGGACCGCGACAGCCGGCGGCAACTGGCCGTGTTGGCTTATTACAGCGACGGCTCGACCGAAGACGTGACGCACATCGCTCAGTATGAATCGAACGACGGCGAGATGGCCGAAGTGTCGCCGGCCGGGCTGGTTCACACGTTCGACCTGACCGGCGACGTGGCCGTGATGGCCCGCTTTCAGGGGCAGGTGAGCGTGTTTCGCGCCACGCTGCCGCTGGGCATCGAGGTGGCCGACGGCAGCCTGCCGCCGCGCCGCAACTTTATCGACGAGCTGGTCTTCGCGAAGCTCAAGGCACTCGGCATTCCGCCGTCGCCCGTTTGCGACGACGCCACCTTCGTGCGGCGTGCCACGCTCGACATCGCCGGGCGGATCCCCGCGGCCGATGAAGCCCTGGCGTTCACGGCCGACACCGATTCGCAAAAGCGGGACAAGCTGATCGACCTCCTGCTTGATAGCGCCGGTTACGCCGATTACTTCGCCAACAAGTGGAGCGTCATCCTGCGAAACCAGCGGGTGAACCAGAACTACACCCGCGGCACCTACGCCTTCCACGATTGGATTCGCCGCGGCATTCTGACCAACAAGCCCTACGACCAGTTCGTCCGCGACATTGTTGGAGCGTCGGGCGAGATGGGGCAGAACCCGCCGGTCGCCTGGTACCGGGCCGTGCAGACCTCCGAGCAGCAGCTTGAAGACACGGCCCAGCTTTTCCTCGGCCTGCGGATTCAGTGTGCCCGTTGCCATCATCATCCCTTCGAGCGTTGGAGCCAGCACGATTATTACTCGTTCTCGGCGTTCTTCTCGCGCGTGGGCCGCAAGAACGGCATCAACGGCCTGCAGCCCCGCGACGAGCAGCGGATCTTTCACAACCGCGGGGAAGCCGTTGCCCGCAACCCTCGCACGGGCGAAAACCTCAAGCCCGCCGGCCTGGGAAGCGGGCCGGTGGAGATCGAGCCCGAGCACGATCCGCGGCAGGCATTGGTGGATTGGATGGCCTCCGCCGACAACCCCTTCTTCGCGCCGGCCTTGGTGAACCGTTACTGGAAACACTTCATGGGCCGCGGCATCGTCGAGCCGGAAGACGACATGCGCGTGACCAATCCTGCGTCGAATCCCGAATTGTTGCAGGCATTGGCCCGGCATTTCATCGACAGCCGCTTCGACATGAAGGAGCTGATCCGCACGATCTGCCGATCGAGCAGCTATCAACTCAGCTCGGAGCCGAACGAGTTCAACGCCGCCGACAAACAGAACTTTTCGTATTACCATCCGAAGCGACTCAACGCCGAAGTGCTGTACGACGCTTTGAATCAGGTGACGGCGACGGCGACGAATTTTAGCGGCCTGCCGTCGGGCACGCGGGCGGTGCAGTTGCCCGACAGCGGCGTGCAGAATTATTTTCTGACGGTGTTCGGCCGGCCGCAGGCCACCAGCCCCTGCGAGTGCGAGCGGTCGCAAGAAGCGAACCTGGCTCAGAGCCTGCACTTGTTGAACTCCAACGAGGTGCAAGGCAAGCTGCAAGCCGGCGACGGCCGGGCGGCCAAGCTGGCCCGCGACAAAGACCGTAGCGACGCCGACAAGATTCGCGAGTTGTATGCCTGGGCCTACGCCCGCCAGCCCGACAAGGGCGAGCTTTCGTTGACGATCGACTATTTGGCCCGGCACGAGAACAAGCAACAGGCTTACGAGGACATTCTTTGGGCGTTGATCAATACCAAAGAGTTTTTGTTCAATCATTAGATGCGGGGGGCAAGATGATGGAGAAGCAAAATGTAGGGTGGGCCGGCGCTCGCAAGCTCGCTGGTCGCACCCTACGGGTTTGCACGGTCGCAGCGGCGTTTTGGACTCACGCGGCCTCGGCACAACTGCCGGTGGCCCGGCTGAACTCCGCCTTTCCGCCCGGCGGCAAGCAAGGCTCGACGATCGAGGTCACGCTCACCGGCACCGATCTCGACGGCGCGGACCGGCTTGTCTTCACGCATTCCGGCATCACGGCCAAGCAGGTCATCCTGGAGCCGACCGAGTTCGATCCACAGCCGCGGCCGGCCGACGGCAAGTTCACCGTGTCGATCGCCGCCGACGTGCCGCCGGGCATGTACGAAGTTCGCGCGGCGGGCAAATACGGCGTCTCGAACCCGCGCTACTTCGTCGTCGATACGCAGACCGAAGTGAATGAAACCGAGCCGAACTCGCGCGTCGATCAGGCCAACGAGGTGCCGCTGGGCGGCGTGGTCAACGGCGTGTCGGGCGGGGCCGATCAGGACTTCTTTCAGTTCCCCGCCAAGAAAGGCCAGCGATTGTTGATTGATTGCCAGGCCCGCCGCATCGACTCGCGGCTCGACCCGATGCTGGTGCTTTACGACGCTCGCGGCAACGAGCTGGCCAGCGCCCACGACGGCAGCCACCGCGACACGCTCCTCGACTTCACTGTGCCCGCCGACGGCCTGTATGTCGTTGAAGTCCACGACTTCATCTACGGAGGCGGACCGGACTACTTCTACCGCCTGGCCCTCAACACCGGGCCGCACGTCGATTTCGTGTTTCCGCCCGCCGGCCTGCCGGGCACAAACCAGGCATATCAGATTTATGGCCGCAACCTGCCCGGCGGCCAGGCGGTGCCGGGGATGATGATCGACGGGCAGCCGCTGGACGTCGTCAATGCCTCCATCGCGCTGCCGAAGGCGGCGGAAGCCGACCGCTTGCCGGCCGGCACGCTGATTGAGCCGGCCGCTTCGGGCATCGATGCCATTTTGTACCGCCTTCCCTCTCCGCAAGGTCTCTCGAATCCCGTGCTGGTCAGCCTGGCTACGGCACCGGTCGTTCCGGAGAAGGAACCGAACAATAGTGCGGCCAAGGCCCAGATAATAGCGCCGCCGTGCGAGGTGGTCGGCCAGTTTTACCCTGTGGGCGATCACGACTGGTTCACATTCGACGCCAAGAAGAGCGATGCTTACGTGATCGAGGTGGTGTCGCAACGGCTGGGCGAATCGACCGACCCGTATCTGATGGTCGAGCAAGTGACCGTCGATAAAGATGGCAAACCGCAGGTCAAGGAGCTGCAACAGGCCGACGACAACATGCTCAACTCCGGCGGGTTCGACTTCGCCACCACGCACGACGATCCCAGTTTTCGCTTCACGGCGCCCGACGACGGTAGCTATCGCATTTTGCTGCGCGACCTTTACTCCAGCTCGCGCGGCGATCCGCGGTTCGTCTATCGCTTGGCGGTGCGGCTCGAGCGGCCCGACTTCCGCCTGGCGGCGCTGGCCAAGTTTCCCGGCTCGCAGCCCAACCAGCAGCAGTCGCTTGTCTGGTCGCCTTACCTTCGCAAAGGCGGCAGCGATGCAATCGAGATCGTGGCCTTCCGCCGCGACGGGTTCGACGGCGAGATCGTCGTCACGGCCGAAGGTTTGCCGCCGGGCGTAACCGCGGCGCCGGTCACGATTGGTCCCGGCCGCAGCGCGGCCGCGCTGATCCTCATGGCGGCCGACAATGCGGCCGCGACCGTGGCGCCGTTTCGCGTCGTGGGCAAGGCTAAGATCGGCACGAGCGACGTGACGCACGCCGCCCGTGCCGCGTCGATCGTCTGGGCGGGGCAGCCGGGCCAGTTCAATGCCCGCTCGCGTCTGTCGGGCGAGCTCGTGTTGGCGGTCAGCGAGAGCGAACCGGCGCCCGTTACATTGCAAGCCGCCGGCAGCGTGCTGGAGATGAGCCGCGCCGGCAAGATCGAAATCCCCGTCAGCATGACTCAGCACGGCGACTTCAAGGGCAACGTGACGCTCTCGGCGGTGGGCTTGCCGCCGAACATCCAGCCGGCCAATCAACAAATGAACGCCGGGCAAGGCGAAACGAAGTTTACGCTCAACCTGCAAACCAACGCGCCGCCGGGAACGTTCAGTTTCCATCTCCTGGGCACGACGCAATACAGCTACCGGCACAATCCCGAAGCGGCCGAAGCCGCCGCCAAGCGTCAGGCCGACGTCGAAAAGATTCTGGCCGAGCGGCAAGCCGCCTTGAAAGCGGCCAACAACAACAAGAACTCCGCCACGCAATCCGCTCAGCAGGCCGACGCCGAGATGAAGCGGATGCAGCAGGCGCTGCAAACGGCCAAGAGCAACGCCGCGGCCGCCGAGGCCAAGCTGAAGACCGCGCAACAGGCGCTGGCACAGGCCCAAGCGGCACTCGACAAAGACAAGGAAAGTAAATCGCGGGCAGGCGCGCTCGATGCGGCCGAGAAGAATGTGAAGGCCGCTGACGAAATGGCGAAAAAAGCGGCCGAGGCCCAAGCTTCGGCGGAGAAAACGGCCACCGACGCGGCGGCCAAAGCCAAAGACGCCGCCGATGCGAAAGTCGCGGCCGACAAGGCGGCCGTGGAAGCCGACGCCAAGGTGAAGTCAGCCGAGCAGGCGCGGCAGGTCGCGGTGCAGGCCGCCAATAACGCCCGCAATCTGGCGAACCCGCGCAACATCAACGTCGGCTATCCCTCGACGCCCGTCACGATCAAGATCACTCCGTCGCCGGTCACGATCACGTTGCCGCCGAACGCGACGTTGAAGCAAGGCGCGAAGCTGGAGTTGCCGATCACGATCAACCGGCTTTACGGTTTTACCAACCAGGTGCAGTTCAACGTGCAGTTGCCCGGCGGCGTGGGCGGCCTGAACATCCCGCAGTTGACGCTTGCCGCCAACCAGAACGCCGGCCAACTTGTCATCGCGGCTGCCCCCAACGCCACGCCCGGCCGGCATGAGCTGCGACTGCAAGCGAACCTGCAGTTCAACAATCAGGGTCTGCAATGGATCGAGACGCTGCCGCTGACGATCGAGGCGGTTGAGGTCGCAAAGAAATAACTTGTTCGGGGTAGGCGGTTGACCCGGTCGGTGGATCCGGCGACGCGTGGTGGGTCATTTTGAATTCCT
The DNA here is from genome assembly GCA_035533075.1 of Pirellulales bacterium. Lineage (NCBI taxonomy): Bacteria > Pseudomonadati > Planctomycetota > Planctomycetia > Pirellulales > Pirellulales bacterium. Next base: position 39,583 of record DATLUO010000088.1, read on the forward strand.
AGATTTTTCTGCCGCTGCGCGGATGGCTCGATGCCAGCCGATCACACGGACGAAAGCCCCGACTACAAATAGCAACGCGAATTCGGCCATGATGGCCAAGGCGATGATTGCAAAGGCAGCTTCCGGCAGAAAGTGACCGAAGGGGTTGGCGAATAGGATCACGCCGCCCCCGAAGAAGGTGAGCAAGAAAATCCAGAACAGAACCTTTAGGGTCAGTGGCGGCTGGGGTTGTTTCTCGTCGGCCATGCCTGAAATCCTCCTTTGACCTGCTATCGGGTCTCAGGCATAATTAGACCATGCCTACCCGCCCAAGCAAACTGACCCGCTACCCGGCGACTCGTCCCCTCGACTCCAGCTTGCGAACGTGCGAAAATGAGGTTGTCACAGGTTCATTCCGTAGGGAAAACGTGCATGTCTCATCGCGAAGAGGTTTTGGCGCAGGCAATGGCGTTGCCGGCCGAAGATCGAGCCTATGTTGTAACGGTCCTCGAGCGCAGCTTGAGCGGCGGCGACGCATTGACGAGCGGGGCGGAAGTGCCCGGCGACGGAATATCAGGCGACGCGTTATTGTCGGAACTCGAGCGCCGCTCGGCGGCTTACCATTCCGGCACGACGACCGCTCGGCCGGTGGCTGAGTTGCTGGCTGAGCTCAAAGCTCGACAAGCGAGCGAGAGTTCGGCGTGAAACTGAATATTCTGGCGGAAGCCGAGCAAGAAATCGAGTCGGCGCGCCGTTATCTCAACGAGCAGTCCGCCGGGCGTGGCGGTCGCTTTCTAAACGATCTCGAAAGCACGCTGGAAAAGGTACTTGATCAGCCGCTTCGGTTTGGCAAGCTGGAAACCCTGCCCGACTCACCGTACCGTCGCGCATTATTGAAGCATTTTCGGTACGCCGTCGTGTTCGAGGTTTTGATGATGAAATTCTGGTGGTGGCCGTCGCTCATACGAGCCGTGAGCCGAACTACTGGCTCGGACGACGTGGCTGAGAGCAATTACTCCGGGTAGAGCTTCGTCGAGAGATACCGCTCGCCGATATCGGGCAGCACGACCACGATCAACTTGCCCTTGTGCTCCGGCTGTCGGGCCAGCTTCAGCGCGGCCCAGGCGGCGGCGCCGGAGCTGATGCCGCACATCAGGCCCTCCAGCCGGGCCAGGCTGCGGGCGGTCTCGGCCGCGTCGTCGTCGGCCACTTGCACCACCTCGTCGATGACGTCGACGTTGAGCACGTTGGGAATGAAGCCGGCCCCAATTCCCTGAATGGTGTGCCTGCCCGGCTTCAGCGGCTGGCCGGCACGCTTCTGCGTGATGACCGGACTATTGACCGGCTCGACCGCCACCACGTGCAGCGAGGGCTTGCGCTTCTTGATCGCTTCGCCCACGCCGGTGATCGTGCCGCCCGTGCCGACGCCGGAAACGAAAAGGTCGATCTCGCCGTTCGTGTCGCGCCACAACTCTTCGGCCGTGGTGCGGCGATGGACCTCCGGGTTGGCCGGGTTGTTGAACTGCTGCGGCATGAAGTGGTTCTTGTTCTCGGCCAGAATCTCTTCGGCCTTGCGAACGGCGCCGGGCATGCCGTCGGCCGCCGGCGTGAGGATCACCTCCGCGCCCAGGGCCTTGAGCATCCGCCGCCGCTCGAGGCTCATGCTTTCGGGCATGGTGACCTTGATCTTGTAGCCGCGGGCGGCGCAGACGTAAGCCAGCCCGATGCCGGTATTGCCGCTGGTCGGCTCGATGACCACGGTGTCGCCGCAGAGCTTGCCGTCGCGTTCGGCGGCCTCGATCATGGAGACCGCGATGCGATCTTTGACGCTCCACAGCGGGTTCATGTTCTCGACTTTGGCGGCCACGGTGGCCCCGCATCCCTCGGCGATCTTTCCCAGCCGCACCAGCGGAGTGTTGCCGATGCAACGCGTGATGTCTTCGTGGATTCCAGTCGTCGGTGCGGTGGCCATGACGGTCCTTTCTATTTACGGGGAGAAACAACGCGGGCGGGAGTGCGGCCCCGCGGGCGATTATAGTAACCAGCGGCAGGGCGCGACAAGCGAGCCTTGCCTGGAACAGGCCCGCGGGCGCGGGAATTCGTTTGCGCCCCACACCGGCGAGACTCTGATCGGCTTTGACAAACAGAACCGGCAATGCATCGAGCGTAGGGGGGGCCGGCGCTCGCAAGCCCGCTGGCCCCACGTTACGATTCGGCTGCGCGGGCGAGCTAGTGCGAAACCCGCCAACGCACTCGGAACAGCCAGATCATCGCGCCCACCAGGCCGATGTCGAGCGCCAGATAGAATCCGACGAAGCAAAACCACAGCGGCCAATTCGCCCGAATCGGCGTCGAGTCTTGCATCTGCAAGTCGAGCGGCAAGCTGAACGCCGCGGAAAACGGGCTCGTGAACGAAAGCTGCCTCACGAGCTGCGTCACCCAGTGCGTGCCGTAGAACAGCTCCGCGAACTGCGACGCCGCCACGGGCACCGTGAACATCACAATCACGAGCAGGTAGGCGGTCATCATGCTGACCGACGTCTTGCGAAAAATCACCGAGCAGAACAGGGCCAGCTCGGCCGTGGTGAAGCAGACCAGCACCACGATCAGCAGATAGCCGACGATGGTCAGCAGGTTGCTCCAATAATAGGTGACCATGACGCAGGCCAACAACAGCGGCCAGAGCAAGAACGAGGTGAGCACGCTCGACACGCGCAGCCCGGAGACGAGCTTGCCCCACATGATCTGCCAGGGCGAGATGATCGTCACCAGCAGCAGGTCGAGCGTCTCGCGTTCGCGCTCGCTGGTCACGCTGCCGGCCGAAAACACCGGGCCGACGAGCATGTTGAACAGCACCACGTAGCTGATATACCAAGGAGCCAGCTCCGGCTTGATATACAGGCAGGCGGCCATCAGCGGAATGGCCAGAAACATGCTCACCTGGATGACCACCCGCAGCATCAGCGTGCCCTGGCTGAACAGCTCGCTGCGCATCTCTTTGTCGTAGATCGGATTGACGCCGTCTTCCAGCAGCGTGGTTCGTTTGGCCGGTGCAAACAGGCGGTCGGGGAACTGATCGCGATGGATTACCAGTCCCACCGCTTGCCGCAGCTCTTGCACTTCGTCGACGACTTCCTTGCCTTCGCTGCCCACGTCGGGCGGGTGCAGCAGCCGGCGGCTAGTGGCCACGAACAACACCCCGCACAGCGCCGCGCAGGCCGCCGGAAAGACCGTGACGGCCACGAACAGGCGAAACGCCGCGCCCGCCCCCTCGAACATCCGCCAGAACATCAGCGCGAACAGCGCCAACGGCAGGATGGCCAGATACGAAACCACCAACGAGGCCGACGTGCGGCGAAAATAGCTGCTGCACGCCAGGCTGATCATGCCGAAGGTGGCGACCGAAATGATCAGCGCCATGTAAATGGCCAGCACTTCATACAGCGAGACGCCGCCCAACGGCAGGCAGAGCATGACGATCGGCAGCGATGAAAAGATCAAAATGGCCACGTGCGAAAGCGAGGCCAGCAGCTTGCCCAGCACGATCGCGCCGGGCTTCAAGGGGCTGGCCAAGAGCATCTCATAGCTCTTGCGCTCTTTTTCACCCGTGATGGCTCCCGCCGCGAAGCTCGGCGCCATGAGCGAGGCGATCAGGTATTGGCCGAGGAAGAACAGGTTGACCAGCCGCTTGGCGGCTTCGGGGTTGGTCATGTCGATCTTCTTTTCCTGGGGCCATGCCAGGTAGACGACGCCGCTGAGCAGCGTGACGTAAAAGAACAGCAGGACGAACGCCCGCCGCATCCGCAGGTTGACCAGAAGCTCTCGCTGCAGGACCGGATTCTCGATGAAGTACATGCCCGAACTTTGGCTGAAAAGGCCCAGGAAGAGACTGCGGACGGGGATCCGACCCATCTAATGTAGCGACTGGTGGGCCGGTCAGGAACCAACCGTCGGCCGCAGGCGTGGGAGCAGAGAGGGTGGGTTCGTGGCGGGACTCGTTGTTCACTTGACGACTTTCACGGTGCATTCGCTTTCCTCCCGGAGTTGTTCCGGCGTCGGATATCGCCCCGGCAGGTCGTCCGCGTACCAGCGATCCAGAACCGAGTGCCAATCGGCCGGTTCGCTCACCGACACGAAAGCGCCGCGCACCTCGTCCGGTTGTGGATGGAGCCGCGAGTATTTAATGCCGAACTTCCGCATCTGCCGCCCGGCCACCTGCGGGCCGTAAACCTCCGTCGCCAGCCGATAATGCTCACGGATGACTTCACGCTGCTGGTGCAAGCGCGGCGGATCGGGCAGCGGCATTCCGGCCGCCAGCGCCCGGATCTGGCTGAAAATCCACGGATTGCCGATGGCGCCGCGCGCCACGGTCACGCCGTCGACTCCGGTTTCGGCGATCATCCGCAGGCAGTCGTGCGGCGTGAACAGGTCGCCGCTGCCGAGCACGGTCCGCGCGCCGGCGTGGCGTTTGACTTCGGCCAGAAACTCCCAGCGGCTGGGTCCGACGTAGCGTTGCTCGACCGTGCGGCCGTGAACGGTGATCGCGGCCACGCCCCGCTTGAAGGCGCCGTCGAAAATCGCGAAAAAGTTGTCGCGGCTCCGCGGACTGTCGTCGAGGCCGCGGCGCATCTTGACGGTCACGGGCTTTGCGGGCGGCACGGCGTCGCGCACGCGGGAAACAATCTCCAGCGCCGTCGCCGGTTGGCTGAGCAGAAATCCGCCCCGGCAGCGGCCCAGCACCTTTTTTACCGGGCAGCCGAAATTGATGTCGATCGCGTCGAAGCCGGCGGCGGCCAGTTCTGCTGCCGCCGGGCCGAATTGGCGGGGGTCGCTGCCCATCAGTTGCCCGCCGACGGGATGCTCTTCGTCGGCCAGGCTGGCCCATTTGCGGCGTGCTTTCTTGCCGCCTTCGAGCACCAGCCGGTCGAGCACCACCTCGCACAGCGCGTAACTGGCGCCCAGCCGCCGCGCGATGACGCGCATGGCCAAGTCGCTGTAGCCGGAAAGAGCGGCCTGAACCACGGGAAAGCCGACGTTCACGTCACCAATCGAAAGCGGGCGAAGTTCGCTCATCCGTTCGATTCTGCACGGCGCATGGGCTGCGGGTCAACCGCTGTTCAAGTCGAACAACCGCTGATACTCTTGCTGGGCGTAGCGGTCGGTCATTCCGGCAAGATAGTCGGCCACGCTACGGCGCAGGCCAACCCGCTCGATGCGGGAATGGAAGCGCGGCGGCAGCAGGTCGGGTCGGCTGATGTAGCCGGCGAACATCTCCCGCAGCATCGACTGCGCCTGGTCGCGAAACCGCAGCACCTGCGGATGACAGTAGACTCGCTGAAATAAGAACGCCTCGACCTCCCGCTTCAAGGCGGCCAGCTCGGGGCCGACTTCGACGAGCGTTTCGGTAAAACCGCGCACGTCGTCGACCGAGCCGATCGACGCGGCGCGCAGCCGCTCGTTGGTGCGGGCGATCAGCTCGCTCACCTGCCAGTCGATCAGCTCGTGCAACACGGCCCGCGTCAGCCGCTCGCCGTCGAGCGGGCCGTAGCGAGGGCGGACCCGGCGCTCGGCCTCGGCCCACAGCGGCAGCCGCAACAACTCGCCCGGCTCCAACAGCCCCAGGTGCATCGCGTCGTCGGCGTCGTGCGTGTCGTAGGCCACGCTGTCGGCCGCCTCCACCACCTGCACCTCCAGCAAAGGACGCTCGGCCGCCGGCCGCCGTTTGTCGATCCGCGTGGCCTGGCCTTCCAGCACCTCGCGCGAAAGATTCAGGCCCGTAAAGTCGGGGTAGCGCTGCTCCAACTCCTCGACGATCACCAGCCCCTGGCGGTTGTGCGAAAAGCCGCCCTCGTCGGCCAGCAGCGCGTCGAGCGTGTGTTCGCCGGCATGGCCAAAGGGCGGGTGGCCCAAGTCGTGGGCCAAGGCCAGCGCCTCGACCAGGTCTTCGTTCAGCCGCAGCGCGCGGCCCACGGTCCGGGCGACCGAGGCCACTTCCAGCGTGTGCGTCAGCCGCGTGCGATGGTAGTCGCCCATCTCGCCCGTGAAGACCTGCATCTTGGCGCTCAGCCGGCGATACGCCGAACTGTGAACGATGCGGTCGCGATCGCGCTGGAAGGGACCGCGATAGGGGTGCGGCGGCTCCGCGTATTTTCGGCCGGCCGACGCGACGCTGTGCATGGCGTAAGGCGCCAAGAGAAGTCGTTCGCGCTCGACGATCGCCGGCTCCAATGCGCCGCCTGCGGCGGAGGCAAAAGCCGTCATGGACCATTTTCCTTGCCAGTTGCCGACAACGCCTCGGTCAGCAGCGACCAAAGCTCGTCGAGGGATTGCGGGATGACGTCGACGCCGGCCAGCACGGGCATGAAGTTCGTGTCGCCCAGCCAGCGCGGCACGATGTGCCAGTGCAGGTGCCCCGGCACGCCCGCACCGGCCACTTTGCCCAGGTTCAAGCCGATGTTGAAGCCATCGGGGTTCATCAAGCGCGTGACGAGCGTGACCATGTTGCTGATGGTCTCGATCGCTTCCAGGTTGGTCTGCGTGGGCAACTCGTCGAGCCGGCCGAGATGCCGCTGGCAGGCCACCAGCAGGTGGCCGTTGTTATAAGGATAGCGGTTAAGGATGACGACCGTCTCGCGGCCGCGCGAGACGACCAGGTTTTCGCGATCGTGCGTGTCGGCCGCCGCCCGGCAGATGAAGCAATTGGGATCGGCGCCCGGCAACAGGTCGAGCGTCTGCGCCGGCCGCGGGGGCGTGCGCTCGCCTTTGACGTAGCCCAGTCGCCAGGGCGCCCAAAGCTGGTCACGGGTCACAAGGGTCTCCGTGTGGTCATTGTGTCGTGATGAGGGATGAGGGATGAGTCGTAGGGTGGGACCAGCGAGCTTGCGAGCGCCGGCCCACCGTAATCGACGTCGCGCCGATGGTGGGCCGGCGCTCGCAAGCTCGCTGGTCCCACCCTACGTTCGTTGCCAAGCTCAGGAGCAAAACCTTCGAAACAATCTCTCATCTCTCATCTCTCAGATGTTTGCGCAAAAACTCAAACGTCCTCTTGCCATTGATCGTATGCCCGCCGTTGAAGACCTCCATCTCCGTGCGATCGCCCAGGCCAAGCCGATCGTAGGTCCGGCGGACCTTGGCGTATTCGTGCGCCACCCATTCGTCGGGCGCCACGCCGTCGGCATGGCCGCGCTCCACCATGAAGGGCCGAGGCACCATCAGGTTCACCAACTCGGCGTAGCTGAAGGTGTTGCCCATGTCGAAGTAGGGCATCTCCCACTCGATCGTGAACATGAAGCTATACGGACTGTGCGTCGATGCCACCTTGCGCGTCCAGTCGTTGAAATCGGCGGAGCAGATCGAGAGGCAATACCGCTCCAACAGCGGTGGCACCCGCACGGCGGTCTCGCCGCCGTAGCTCAGGCCGTAAAAGGCGATCCGCTTGGCATCGACATACGGCCACGTCTCCAGCCAGTTCAGAATCTGCTCGTGCTGGGCGAGAATGAACGAGAAGAGCGACGCCTTCACGCCGTTGGCCTTGCGGCTCAGCCGGCGATAGCGGTCTTCGCCCCGATAGGGATTGTGCGGCGCGAAGACGATGAAGCCCTCGTCAGCCAGCCGCGCCGCGAAGTCGTGATACCCGCGCTGGTCGCCCTCGATCACGTCCTTGGGCAAACCGTTCCGCCCATGTTGACAGACCACCACCGCCCGCTTCTCGCCCGGCTTCAAGTCGTTGGGCACCAGCAGCACGCCCCAGGCGAAAAGGTCGGGCAAGACGTCGAGCACCACTTCGTGGCCGGTCCATTTCGGACGCTCGTAGGTTTTGCGCGACCGCGGGTTCGCCGGCAGCAGCGGCCCGTCGAATTTGCCGAACAGCTCCCGCCAGGCGTAATCGCGAAGTGGCCGCGTGCCGGCCACGAACGTGTCGACCGAAGTGGCATCGAGCTTCGAAAAGCGTTCGCGGGCGAGGTGCGAGTCGTTGACCAGCGATTGGATGTGCTGTTCCAGGTCCTTCACCTGCCGCCGCTGCCGCTCGTGTGGATCAAAGGAGTGGCGGGCGTCGGCCAGCGGCTTCGACCGATCGGGCACGCGCAATGGAATGCCCAGGTCGTCGCAAAAGCCATCGAGCGCCGTCGGTCCGGCGTTGGTGCCATTCACCAACCGCCGCTTCTGCAAGCTGTCGGGCACCAACTCTTCGAGCCGCTTGAACTCCGCGGCAACTTCCTGCCATTTGGGTGTATCCAGGCGACCGTGGATGCCGTCCAGCGGAATGCCGTTGGCCTGAGCGGGCGTCGTGGTTTGCCGATCGACGAGATCCGGTCCACGGCGGTGTTCGATGGTCAACTTGCGGGGCGCGATGAGGCTGGCGATCTCGGCGTCGCCAAACTCGTGCAACAACGCCCAGACATTTCGATAGAGCGGCTCTTCGGCCACGCGCTGCCGGCTTCGGAAATAGCCGCTCACCAATGTCGACTCGATTCGCTGCTCGATGGCCGCCGCATAAAAGGCGACCAGTCCGCCCTCACCGTAACCGGTGACGGCGATCGGCGGACGGGGCAATTGCTGGGCGAGGCGCTTTTCGAACCAGTCGATGGCCGCGAGCACCTTTTGCACTTCGTAGCCGATGATGTGCCGCCCGAGATGATACGCCTGCCGATAAATCCACTCGCGGTGCGAATAGCCGGGATTGGGCCGGCCGCTGATCGGGTTGCCCGTGAAGCGATCGTCGCGATTGACGAGCGTCGGCACCACGACCAGACAGCCCGATTCCGCCAAGATACGGGCCGTTTGCAGCTTGGGCTCGACCCCGCTCTGCAGTCCCGTCAATTGTTCGGGCGTTTGATCGGCATCGCCGAGCACGACGACGCAGGCCGCGGGCGGCTTCTCGGGTTCCAAAAGCAGTCCTTCGCCCCACACGCCCTCCAACACGGGCCAGCGGACCTGGAAAATGCGATAGCCGGCCGTTTCGGCGACCAGCGCCGGACAATCGTCGTTGCCGAAGCGTTCCATCGAAGCTGGCAGCCGAGAATCAACGACGCCGATTTGCCGCGCGAAGCGTTGGCGGTTCGGCCCGACCGATTTTGCATACGCCTCGGCCGACGATGTATCGCGCTGCCAGTACTGGGACCGCAGCGCGATCGACTCCTCGATCTTGCGGTCGATAAGCCGATGAGCGCCGTCCAGCATGCGGGCCGACAGGTCGCCTTGCCAAGTCAGCGGCTGCGTGCCCGGCAAGCGGTCGTTTTCATCGGCCGTTGCCGCGGAAGCGAGCGAGAGAGCAAGCACGAACCCCAAGTTTCGTGCCGCGAGCGATCTCGATAGAAACGGCTTCACTATGCCTGAGCGGGCTGTGTTTGTTTGGCCGCCTTGATCGCCGCCGAAAGGCGCGATTTGAGCCGTGCGGCCGCGTTGCGATGAATAATCCGCCGCGATGCCGCCTGGTCGAGCTTCTTCGCGGCCACGCGGTACTGCTCTTGGGCTTGCATCGCGTTGCCGTCCGCCAGCGCCGAGCGGACCTTCTTCACGAGCGTTCTTAATGTGGCCTTGGCCGCGCGATTGCGGGTCCGGCGGCCGAGGTTCTGGCGGAGACGTTTCTTGGCGCTTTTGGTATTGGGCATAATTGGAACAAGCAGGAAAACAATGTTCGTCGTGGTCTGGCGCTGTTTACGGTGGGCCGGCGCTCGCAAGCTCGCTTGCCCCACCTTACGATGGTCTCCAGCCGCGGAAGCAGGTCAAGTCTCGCTATCTTCGCGTAATTTTTGGAGTTTGTCCAGACGTTCGCCCACGTCCTTGTAGGCAAAGTCGAGCCCCGCCAGGGCATTCAGGTGCTTCTCGGCTTTCTCGTAGTCCTTGACGCGGTCCATGCCCACGCAGCCGGCGCGATACATGGCCCGCTTGCGGTCGTCCATCGAGCGGTCGCTGATGTGCTCGATCGCTTCCTCATAGTGCGTCAAAGCCAGCTTGTATTGCTTGATGGCCTCGAAGCAGGCGCCCAGCCAAAAGAGCACCATCCCTTTGCGTTTGGGATCGGTGCGGGCTTCTTGCAAAATACGAATGCCTTCCTGAAAGTTCTTGGCGTGAAACAGGCGCACCCCCAGCTCATACTTGTAGCCCAGGTTTGTCGGATACCGCTCGCAACGGTTGCGATAGGTTTCGAGCTCCTTGTTGTTCAGCTCGTTTTTCATCCGGTTGTAAAGCTCGACGGCCTCGTCGCTGTTCTCGGCTTTGGCCCGCTTTTCGGCGATCAGCACCTGGTGCCGGGCATGCCGCAGCTCGACGTCTTCCAGATATTCCCGCACTTCAAGGCTGCCGCCCGACGCCTCCAGGCCGCGCTTCAGCACCGCCTCGGCCTGGGTGAACTGCTCTTGCTTCACGTGCAGATCGGCCAGCTCGAGGTACAGCGAGATATTCGCCGGGTCTTTGGCGATCCGCTTTTCAAGCTGCTGTTCGGGCGAAAGGCGCTGGCCGCCCGTCCCTTGCCGGTCGGCCATGGCCTGCTTGTCGGCCATCACCTCCGTACTGCTTTCGGCGTCTTCGTAACCGCCCTTGTGGATCGTCTTTTCGACCTGCAGATTGGCGATGGCGCGATGGGCCTCTTCGTCGTTCGGTTTGGCTTGCTGCACGCGCATCCAACAGGCGATCGCCTGGTCGAACTGTCCCTGCTTGGCCAGCGCGCGGCCCAGCAGCCGGTTGACTTCGGGGTCTTTGATGTCGGCTTCGAGCGCGCCTTTGAGCCAGACGATCTGGCACTCTTCGAATTGGAGGTGATCGCAAGCGTTGGCCATTTCCGCGAGCGTGCCCGTGTCCCAAGGATTCAGCTTGAGCACTTCCAGACCGCTGGCGATCACGCCCAGCCAGTCTTTGCGCTTGGAGGCGTAGGTCACGCCGCCCTTGGATTTTGCCGAGCGCATCGCGGCCAGTGCCGCGCCGCTCTTGTTGTTGTTATACTTTTTTTGGAGGTTGGCCAGGAAGTTTTGCGCGTAGAGCAGGTTGGCCGGGTCGCCGACCACGCACTGCGTAAACATCTGGGCGGCGTAATCGAAATTGCCGCTCGCCGATTTGCTGCTGCCCGCCTCAAAGCATTGTTGCAGCATCTTCCGCTTGCCCGGCGGAATGGGTTGCCTGCCTTTGGTGTCTTCAGCCATGCTCGAATGGAAGGAAAAAGGTTGCCCGCCGCCGTGACGGACGCAATCGCGGAATCAGGGCACACTAACGATCGTTATTCTATCACCCGCCCAGTCGAAAACAACAAACCCCCCACGCGTGACCGCTTTGACTCGTGCCGAACAACCCGCCGCCGGCCGCGTTTACCTGGTAGGCGCCGGGCCGGGCGATCCGGGACTCATCACCCTGCGCGGCGTCGAGTGCCTGCGCCGGGCCGACGTGGTGCTCTACGATTACCTGGTCAACCCGCAAATCCTCGAACACGCCGCGCCCCAGGCCGAGCTAGCTTGCCTGGGCTGCCACGCCCAGGGGCGCATCTGGCCGCAGTCGGAAGTCAATCGACGGCTTGTGGCCGAAGCACGCGCCGGCAAAACCGTCGTCCGCCTGAAAGGGGGCGACCCGGCCGTGTTTGCACGGGCGGCCGAGGAGCTCGCGGCGCTGACGGAAGCGGGTATCGCGTTCGCGGTTGTGCCCGGCGTGACGGCCGCCTTGGCCGCCGCCAGTTACGCCGGCATCCCGCTCACGCACCGCGACGGCGCCTCGGCGGTGGCGTTGGTCACGGGCCACGAGGCCGACAAGGACGCGCCGGCACTCGATTATGCCGCGCTGGCGGCGTTCCCCGGCACGCTGGTGTTTTACATGGGCGTGACCACGGCCAAGCATTGGACCGGCGCTTTGATCGAGGCGGGCAAGGCCCCTTCGACGCCGGCCGCGATCATTCGCCGTTGCTCGTGGCCCGATCAACGGACGATTCGCTGCACGCTGGGCACGGTGGCCGAGCGCGTGGCGGCCGAAACACTGCGGCCGCCGGCGATGGTGATTGTCGGCGAAGCCGCCGGGCTGGAGCATGCCGGCGAGTGGTTCACGCGCCGGCCGTTGTTCGGCGCCAAAATCGTGGTGACACGGCCCCGTGGCCAGTGCGACCCGCTGCGCAGCCGGCTGGCCGAGTTGGGCGCCGATGTGCTCTTGCAACCCGCCATTGAAATCGTCCCGCCCGAAAACTGGCAGGCGGTCGATGCCGCGCTGAGCCGGCTGACCGATTTCGACTGGCTCGTTTTTTCCAGTGCCAATGGTGTCGAACATCTGATCGCTCGGCTGCTGGCGGCCCATGGCGACTTGCGAAAGTTGGGCGGCGTTCGCCTGGCGGCGATCGGTCCCGGCACGGCCGATGCGCTGGCAACGTTTCACTTGCGGGCCGATTTGGTTCCGCCCGAATATCGAGCGGAGTCGCTGGCCGACGCGCTGGCTGCCCAGACGGCCGGCCGGCGCGTGTTGTTGGTGCGGGCCAGCCGCGGCCGAGAGGTGCTGGCCGAGCGGCTGGAAGCGGCGGGCACCGTCGTCGAACAGGTGGTCGCCTATCAAAGCCGCGATGTGACGCAAAGTGATGATCTGGTCGCCGAGCTACTGCGTCAGGGCGGCATTGCCTGGATCACGGTGACCAGTTCGGCCATCGCCCGCTCGTTGGCCGCGATGTTTGGCGACAACCTGCGCCGCACGCGACTGGCCAGCATCAGCCCCGTGACGTCGGCGACTTTGCGGGAACTGGGCTTTGAGCCCGCGGCGGAAGCCGAAGTTTATATAGTTGACGGCCTCATTGAGGCGCTGTTGCGCGGCGACAACCGGCACGCTTGACGCAAACGGCAGACTTTGCCCGGCAGGCGCGCCGCCGGTTTGGTCGAGCGGCCCGTTGGCGCCTGCCGACGTCTGATGAAGGGACACGCACTGGTAGCAGAATTCGTGAGAATTCTGGCCGCCAGGCGTAGGGTGGGACCAGCGAGCTTGCGAGCGCCGGCCCACCGTAATCGACGTCGCCAATGGTGGGCCGGCGCTCGCAAGCTCGCTGGTCCCACCCTACGATCCGCTCTAACGGAGGCCAACGGCATGTCGAGACCGTCAGCAACGGGTATCTGCGTTCTTTCCATCGATGTCGTGTCTGGCGATGCCGGCACTGCCGACCTATGCCTGCGATTGGCGGCGGCCGATGTGCCGGCCACTTGGAGCATCGCGTCGTCCCCGTGCGACGAGCTATGCGCGGCGCTGCGGCAACAGCCCGGCAATGAAGTCGCGTTGCTGGCCGGTGGCTGGGCGGCGGAACCATCGGACCGCAGGACGTTTTCCCGATCGCTGACCAGCAGCCTGGCGGACCTTCGCTCGGCCGGCTATTACCCCACGACCATTGCACTGCCCATAGGTCGCCTGGCCACCCACGACGACCTGCTTGCCAAGCACGACATCTGCGTCGCTCGGGTAAGCCAGCGCCGCCAGCAGCCCAAGGCCCGCGGTTGGTGGCCGCGACTCCGTTCGACGCCGGAGTCAACCGCCGTTGCCAACTTGCGCTGGGGCCTGTGGGAAGCGGCGGTGACGGTCGACCTGCGCGACGCCGGCCTGCGCGGCGTCGCTAAGACCGTCGATCGACTTACCGGCCGCGGAGGTTCGGCCATCGTCGTTGCCCCTTCCGACGTTTTGGCGTCGGACGCCCGTGCCACGTCGAAGCTGATCGGCCACCTTGCCCGTCGGCGCGAGGAGCAGGCGCTGCGGGTCACGACGCTGGCCGGGATTGCCGGCGATTTCCGGGCGGCACGTCCCGCCACGGCCGCCCGTTCGATCCTTCGCCCGGCGGCATAGGGCCTGCGGAGCGATCGACTCGTGGTAGAATGGCAACATGATGCTGGACGATAAGCAACGGCAGTCTGCGCTCGAAGGCAAGCCTGTCGAAATCACCGATCGGAACGAGGTTTTTTACCATCTTTCCAAGCAGCAATTCGATGAGCTGCAGCGGATACGGCCGCGCCGAGCACTCACGTTGATCGAGTTGCTGGTGGTGATCGCCATCATCGGTATTCTGGTTGCCTTGCTGTTGCCGGCGGTTCAAGCCGCCCGTGAGGCGGCGCGGCGGGTGCAATGCGTCAACCACCTCAAGCAATATGCCATCGCCACGCACGGGCACGTCGATGTGACCGGGTATTATCCCACGGGCGGCTGGGGATGGGACTGGGTGGGCGATCCGAACCGCGGCACCGACGAGCGACAGCCCGGCGGCTGGAATTTCAACTTGCAGCCGTACATGGAGCAGACTCAAACCTATGGCCTGGGCGCCGGACTCGACGGACCGCAGCAGGCGGCGGCGCTGACGCGCATGGTGCGCACCTATGAACGCTACTTTAACTGTCCGACCCGGCGCGGCGGACAGCTTTTTCTGAACGCCTTCGGCGGGGGATTCGTGGCGTACAACGCCGGCCCCTCCGACGAGGTGGCGCGGCTCGACTATGCCGTCAATGTCGGCGATCAACTTCTCGACGAATACGACGGCGGCCCCGCCAGCCTGGCGACGGGCGACGACCCGGCCTATCCCTGGCCCGACACCAGCGGATTGACGGGCGTCTGCTTTCGCCGCAGCCGCGTCCGGCCGGCCGATCTGAGCGACGGATCGAGTTGCACGTATTTGATCGGCGAGAAGTACCTCAATCCCGACGCGTACTATTCCGGCACGGACGCCGCCGACAACGAGGACGCCTATGTCGGTTTCGACAACGACATCTGCCGCACGACCGTCGCGGGGCGAACGCCCATGCTCGACACCAAGGGCTTCGCCGACACGTTCCGCTTCGGCAGCGCCCATCCGGTAACGTTCAACATGGCTTTCTGCGACGGCTCAGTCCACTCGATCGCATACACGATCGACGGCGAGGTCCACCGCCGGCTGGGAAACCGGCGCGACGGCACGCGCGTGGAATTGCCGGGACGGTAGACCTGGGCTGTTTGCCGCCCGATTTGATTCTATTTCGAGTGAAATGGCTCGATCTCCACCTGAAAACGGACAGGGGAGCAGCTTACGCGAGCACGCCGTCGATCGGTTTTCCGTGAACGTTGGTCAGGCGGCGGCGAATGCCGTTGTGGTAGAACGTCAGGCGCTCGTGGTCGATGCCCAGCAGACGGAGGATGGTGGCATGGAAGTCGTGCCACGTCACCGGGTTTTCGACGGCCCGCAGGCCGAAGTCGTCGGTCGAGCCGTAGGCCAGGCCATGCTTCAGGCCGGCGCCGGCCAGCCAGGTGGAAAAGCCGTACTGGTTGTGATCGCGGCCTTTGCCCAAAGTGCCGCCGCCGGATTGCGTGAACGGCGTGCGACCGAACTCGGTGCTGAAGATCACCAGCGTGTCTTCCAACATGCCGCGCTGGCGGAGATCGGCCAACAGTCCGGCCAGCGGGCGATCGATGCGGGCGGCTTCCTGGTTGTGGTTGGCCACCATATCCTCGTGGCCGTCCCAATTGATGCGGGGAGATCCAAAGGCGCTGCCAGAAAAAAGTTGCACGAACCGCACCCCGCGCTCCAATAGCCGCCGTGCCAACAGGCAACTGCGGCCCACGTCGGTGGTTTCCGGCCGGCCTAGACCGTACAGCTCGTGTGTGGCCGCGGTCTCGCGGTCGAGATCCGACACTTCGGGCACGGCCAACTGCATGCGGGCGGCCATGTCGTAGCTGCGGATGCGGGCAAGCAGCGCGTCGCTCGCGCCGTGCTCCGCCAGGTGCCGCTCGTTCATCGCGACCAGCAGCCGCTGACTGGCGGCTTCGGTCGCGGCGTCGATCGGCCGCGCCGGCGCCAGGTCATGAATCGCCGGACCGCGACTGCGGACCGTCACGCCCTGGTGCCGGGCCGGCAGAAAGCCCTGCGACCAATTGATCGAGCCGCCCGCCGGCACGCCGCGGTTGTCGGGAATCACCACGTAAGCCGGCAACTCGTCGGTTTCGCTCCCCAGCCCGAACGACAACCATGCCCCGAGCACCGGAAAACCATTCAGCCGAAAGCCCGTGTTGGCCTGAAAGGTGGCCGGCGTGTGGTTGGAAGTTTCCGCCGTCATCGAGCGGATGACCGTCAATTCGTCGGCGACTTGGGCCAGGTTAGGAAACAGTTCCGAAACCCACAACCCGCTCTGCCCGCGCTGGCGGAACTCCCAATCATTCTTCCGCAATAGTCCGACCTGGCCGAAAAACACGTCGGGCTTTTCGCCGCCGGGCAGCGGTTGTCCGTGCAGACGCGCCAGTTCGGGACGGAAATCGAACGAGTCGATATGACTCAATCCGCCGCAGAGAAAAATGTGGATGGCCCGGCTGGCCTTGGGCGGAAAGTGCGGCGGCGGATCGTCAGCTTCGCCGGCGACCACGGCGGCCTGGGCCGGATTCTCACGGCCGAGCACTTCCGTCAGTGCGGCGGTTCCCAGACCGGCGCCGACCCACGAAAAGAACTCACGGCGTGTGGGCGGAATGACGGCAGGTGCGTCGTGTTGGTGGGTTTGCATGCGGCCGCTCAATCGATGTATAAAAACTCGTTGCTATTGAACAGCACCCGGCAAAAGGCCGCCAGGCCGTGCTCGGCGACAAACGCCCGCGCCGCGGTCGTTTCATCCGGCCGAGGCGTGCGGGCCAGGGCCAGGCGATAGGCATGTTCGACTTGTGCCGCGACGTCCCTCCCCGACTCGTCGCGCAGCCGTTCGGCAAAACGATCCGCCATTCGCAGCACGAACGAGTCGTTCAACAGCGCCAAGGCTTGCAGCGGCGTGGTGGTGACCGCGCGCGACGGTGCGATCGTCGAGGGATCGGGACAGTCGAACACGTCGAGCAACGGACTCGTGCCGGAACGAATCACGGTGCGGTACAGGCTGCGCCGCTGATAGGCGAAGCCTTCGGCATCATAAACTTCGTAGAACTGGCTGTTGTTGGTAAACGTGCGGAAGTCGCGGTAACCGGCACCACCCATCGCCGGATTGAGCTGGCCCGCAACCGACAAGATGGCGTCGCGGAGTATCTCGGCTTCCAGACGCAACGGACTTTTTCGCCACAGCAGGCGATTGCCCGCATCGACGCCGGCCGCTTCGGGCTGATACGTCGCGGACCGGCGATAAGCGGCCGAGTGTACGATCTGGCGGTGCATTTGTTTCAGGCTCCATTTTTGCCCAACGAGTTCGGCCGCCAGCCAGTCGAGCAAGTCGGCGTGCGAGGGCCGGCCGCCGTTGAAACCGAAGTCGTTAGGCGTCTCGACCAACCCCACGCCGAAGTGAGACTGCCACAGCCGATTGACGATGACCCTCGCCGTCAACGGATTCTCTGGCGCCGCGATCCACTCGGCCAGCTTTGCGCGGCGCTGGTCCTCCGGGGCATCGGGCGGCAGCCCGAACTCCGCTTTGCTGGAAACGGCCGCCACGCCGCCGGGCGCCACGACATCGGCGGGTTGCCGTGTATCGCCGCGCCGCAACAGGTGGGTGACTTTCGGCTCGGAGGGAACCACCGCGTAGGCCGGGCCTCCGGCGAGCAAGCGGCGGCGGATTTCGACGAGCGACATTGCGAACAGCAATCGGTTGCGGTCGGACCGCTCTGCGGGCGTCAAGGCCGCCACGATCTCGTCGTCAGAAACCGTGGCGAGCGGTACGCCAGCCGAGGCGGCGACTTCTTCGGGCGTCAATGCCCGATCGTAGAGCGCCGCACGCTCGATCGTGCCGGTGAGCATCTTGTTCGCGCCCGATGGCCCATGCCGCAGGCCGAAGACCACCTGCGCCTCGCCCGGTTTGAACTTTTCCAGGGTCGTCGCCTGGTAGGGCCGACCGTAGGCGCGACCGTTGCGATAGACCGTGATCGTATTGTCGGCGGCATAGACCACGGCGACATGCACGAGACGTTCGGATGCCTCCGTCTCGGCCTCGCCACCGACATCCTGCGTGCGGACGAAATTATTGCTGCCGGCCAGCCAGCGGCGGGCCTCTCGCTCGCCATACACGATCGAATCGAACTTCACGCCATCGAGCGACTGCACGCCGATCACGCCTCCGCCCCGCTGGTCCAGGCCGGCAAGTTGCACCCAGGCTTCGAGCGTCTTGGCCGCCAGCGTTTGGTCGATCGGCCGAGTGGCCGCGAATGCATCGCCGCCCGGCAACACCAACCGTCCCCCTTCAATTCTCGCCGCGCCGTGCAACTGAGCGTGCATCATGCCCAACTCGTCGTGTCCGTCTTCGTCGAATTCCCAGCGGGCCACGGGTGCCGGCACGGCGATCGGCGCCGGCCGCCGATCGCCGAGCAATCGCTCGCGCAGCGGAGCGTCGATCGCTTCCAAACGGACCCGCAGGGCGGTCGCCTCTTCATCCAGTGAGGCGCGTAGTTGGTCGACCCTGGGGTGATTGCCGGGCAGTCGCGTCGTACGCTCGCCGTGCCGCACGCCGCTGAGCGCCGCCGCGACGCGATAGTAGTCCGCCTGCGAAACGGGATCGAACTTATGGTCGTGGCAGCGGGCGCAATTGACCGTCAGTCCCAGGAAGGTCTGGCAAGTGGTGGCCACCAGATCCTCCAATTCGTCCTGCCGCACGACGGCTTTCATGGCCTCGCTCTGTTGCGTCTGCCCGACTTCGTCCCAGGGTCCGGCTACCAGGAAACCGGTGGCGATGATCGCCCGCGGGTCGTCGGGCCGCAACACATCGCCCGCGAGCTGCAAGCGCACAAATTCATCGTACGGCAAATCCTCATTGAAGGCGTTCACGACCCAATCGCGGTATTGCCAAGAAGTGGGCCGCAAGCGGTCGCGCTCGAAGCCCTGGCTCTCGGCGTAGCGCACCACGTCGAGCCAGTGCCGCGCCCACCGCTCGCCATAGTGCGGCGAGGCCAGCAGCCGATCGACCAGCTCCTCATAAGCTCGCGGCGAGGCGTCGGCGACGAACGCCTCGACTTCGGCGGGCGCCGGCGGCAAACCGATCAAATCGAAGGAAAGCCAGCGAATCAGCGTGCGTCGATCGGCCGGCGGCGAGGGCCGCAAGCCCGCCGATGCGAGCTTGGCCAGAATATAAGCGTCGATCGGCTGAACGACTTCCTCTTGGCCGGGCACATCGGGAACCGGCGGCGCGACGATCGGTCGCAACGACCACCAGTCGATGCCTGCCCGGCGATCGGTGGTCAGCTTCAGCAAGTCGATGGGCCCACTGCCCCACTTCGCGCCGCCACTGATCCAAGCTTTCAACCGTTCCTTTTCCGCGGCGGTGAGCTTCGGCCCGGTTGCGGGCGGCTTCCGTGGCGGCGGCATCTCATCGCTTGCCACGCGCTGCCAAAGCAGGCTGGCTTCGGCGTCGCCCGGCACAACCACAGGGCCGCTATCGCCGCCCGCCGACAAACCCTCGGCCCGCGTCAGATCGAGGCCGCCTTTTTTGTCCGAAGGGTTGTGGCAGCCCAGGCAGTGCCGGCCCAAGAGCGGGGCAACGTGTTCGTCGAACGGCTTGCCAGGCGAAGGCTGATCGGCGCTCGCGGGCACAGCAACACCCGCCAGCAGCAGCGTCGCCAAGCCGAAGTACAATACAAGCGGCGGCGCACTCCGGGGCCGGGCAGAACTGTGCCGGACACGATCGCCTGAAAAGCCCATCGTGCGGTCTCGTTGGTCGGGTCGTGGTGGTTCTGGAGTTTTTCCCTGCGACTGGTCATGTTCCAGGTTATCCGAACCGGCCCTCCGGGGCAAAGGGCCTTGGACAGCAATACGCCTGTGTCGCGTCGAACAAATTCCAATTCCGTTCGGTCACGGGCCGCTTTTGGTTCTCCCGCGGTACAAATAGAGCGTGTGCTGCTCGCCGGTTTCCTCCGACTTCACCTCCACCGAGCTCGCCGGAACAAGCCCGTGAACCGGGAACTGATGCGCCACGATGCGCGAGCCGGGCCGCATGTTTTTCAACTGGGCGACAAGCTTCTCGTTCTGCTCGGGCAACAGGTAGAGCGTCACCACATCGGCCTTGGCCAGATCGACGCCGAACAAGTCCCCTCGCTCGATCGTCACGAGCTTCTCGACGCCTTGCTTTTTGGCCTCTTGGCGGGCGATGGCCACCAGCTCGGCATCGATGTCGTAGCCCAGCGCGCGGCAGCCGTACTGTTTGGCGGCGGCGATCACGGTCCGCCCGTCGCCGCAGCCCAGGTCGTAGACGACGTCCGTTTTGGCCACTTCGGCCAGTTCGAGCATCCGCTTGACGACGTCGTGCGGTGTGGGCAGGTAGACGCCGTTCGGCACGCGAGGCTCCCGATCGGCGCCTGCGGCAGGCTCTCGCTCGGCGTCGTGCCGCAGTTTCGGCAATTCAACCGAGTAAGCGGGCGCTACGTCGGGCGGACGGTCTAAACGCACGTCATAGCAGTGCAATCGCGTGTTGCTTCGTAGATACAGGCGGCCGCCGGCAATCACGGGCGACGTGCCGCCGCGCGCCGGTTCATGATCGGGCACGGCAAATTCTCCTCTCGACCGGAACCCTTCCGAAGTTGCCGACAACAGAAGCGCTCGGCCCGCGCCCCCAAGCAAATGATGATCGTTTGCACCAAGGCGCCCGTGCTGTCGGCTTCCGGCACTTGCCCGCTGATCGAACCGGGGCCAGTCCCGGCGTCGGCGATGTAGAGATTGCCGGCCGCGTCGATGGCCAGACCGGTCGGCGCAGACAGACCGTTGGCGGCGACCGTGAGCGCTCCGGCGGTTGTGCCGCCGGCCAGCTCAGACACTTGATTTCCGGCCTGGTCGGCGATGGACAGGTGGCCGGCACTATCGAAGGCCAGGCCCGTGGGGCCCGGCAGGCCGTTGCTTCCCGCGACCACCAACACGCTCATCACGTTCGTGGTGGGATTGAACTGCAGGACGTTGCTGCCGCCGAAATTGGCGATATCGAGATTGCCCGACGAGTCGAAGGCCAAGCCGATCGGCCCGTTGAGCAGCCCGCTGGCGCCGTTCAGAAACGAGCCGTTGGCGCCGCCGCTCGCGTGCTAGGCGAAGATATTGTCGGGCGAATCGCTGGCCACGACCAATCCGGCCCGGGCGGTGGCGGCGGGCAGAACCAGCCACGACCAGCAGGCCAGTGCGGCGAAACGTAGAACAAGGCGGAAAATCGGTTCAAATGCGCCTTGCCCGCGAATCTCATTCACCATCGAGGCGAGCTGGCGGGTGAACATGAGAGACAACCTTTTATGGGCGGTAGCCGGGTCGTCTAGCGAACTGGTCACGGTTGCGCCCCAAGAGCGCCGCCGGTTGAAGCAGAATTCCTTCATCCGACGGATGAGGACCGTCGGTTCGGGGAATCGCGTCGGCGGGCACGGTCCTACGGCGCGCGATTGCCAACGACGCGTTTGGCCAAGAAAAATGCGGTGGCTCCGTCGGTTCGGCGGGGGCAAAAGGGCCGGCGAATCGGGCCATCGGGCCCGCACCGCGGTTCATGATCCGCGGCCCGTTTCATCGCGGTTTCAGCCTTGCTTCCGCTTCATCCAGAGTAGGCTCGTCATGCCAACGAGCAGCAGGCCGAACGTGCCCGGCTCGGGCACCGGCGACGGCTGCTCGATCGTCACCGTGCCGGGCGTACTGGTGAACGGTGCATAGACTGCGTTAACGCCACCGTTGTCCGCAAACCCGGTATTCCCATCCAGTCCGCTTGGGTTAGCATTCGCGAGAGGAACCAGGCTGATAGTGAAGATATCGCCGGCAACCGGCGGCAACGAGGTCACGCTGGTCACCGGCAGAAACGCCAAGAGCTTGTCGCTGATGGCCGTCAACAGAACGTTGCTTCCGTCAGCCGTCGCATCGCCACCAATGAACGTGTCGTTGAGAACATTCGTGGTCGTCGCGTTGCCCAGATTATTAAGGTCGAAGGTTTGATCAAAGCTGTTGCCGGCAAATACGTAGTTGGCGGCGGTGAACGTCGGATCGCTTGCGGGATCGAGCGAGTTCGTGAATTCCAATCTGGTCGGTCCGGTCGTCGCAATGCGAAACTCGAAACTAGTGCTCGCGATATTGGCGCCCGTGAGGTCGCCGGTGATCTCGACAGGCACATAGCCCGATGAACCGGCGGACAACAGCAGGTCGCCCACCGACACGATGACTCCCGCCTGCGCGGCGGAATTGGCGGAAATCAGCAGAAGCGCCCAACAGGCAATCAGCGATCGAAGTCGAAACATGGGATACCTCTGCAAGTGTCAATCAAGTAATTCAGCAAAGAAATTCAGCACGAACGTTCAAGTGCTACCGTCTCTTAGTCGTCCAGGTGCAAACCGCTGGCCAGGTGTCGGCCGACCGATTTGGCCGCCAACAGCCGATCGTTGGGCGTCACGGCCCCGGCGCCGTTGATGTCGGCGTTGAGCAATGGATTGGCGGCGGTGGCCACCTGGCCCACCGCGGCGGTGACGGCCGCCACGTCGGCCTTACTCACCTGGCCGATCAGGTCGCCGCCGCTGGAGGAGCCGGTCGTCGCGACGCCGCCGGTGGCGTTGCCCGTCACGTCGCCGAAGAGACGATAAAAGTCCTCTTCGATGTCGTGTTTGCCCGTGCCGTCGGGGTCGATGGTCAGCTTGTAATAGCCGTCGTCGAGAATCAGCTTCGTCCAATCGGCCAACAGGGCCGGCAGATTCTCGTTGCCGCCGATCCCGCCCGCGCCGAAATCGATCTCCATCACATGGTCGATCAGCGCGATGCGGTCCGTGAGGTCCACGTCGTTGATCAACGTCGCCCCGTCGAGTCCGTAGTGCGCGAGCCGCACGTGCGCGGCGTCGAGAGTCAGCGAGCTGACCGGCTCGTTGAACGTCACGTCGAGATAACGGATGTAAGACCGTTCGGACAATCCTTTCTCGACCACGAAGATGGTGGCCTGGGGCGCGGCGGGCACAGCGAACGTCTGCGTTACCGGCGGCGCGGAGTGCGACGTCTCGGCGATGCCGTTGCCGCTGATGCCCTGAATCGAGAAAGTGTAGGTGTGCTTCTGGCCGTCCGTCAGCCCCTGATATTCAGTTTGACCCGAGTAGACGCCCGCCACCGGTGTGCCGCCTGGGAGTGTGGCGATTTGTTGAATCGGGCCACCGTCGACCTGCACCGCCAGGAGAAAGGTCTCGATGCCGCTGCCGCCGGGGCTGGTTCCCGAATAGGCCAGCGTGAACGTGCCGACCGCGTTGGCGGCGTCGGCATTGATTTGCGTGATCGGCGGCGTGAGGTCGGGCACATAGGTGCTGGCCTCGATCACATTGGTGCCCTTGGCCTCGATGTTTCCGGCGGCATCGCGCGCCACACTGTGGAAGGCATAGGTGGTATTGCTTTGGGCGGTGAAGGTGGCCGTCAGTTTGCCGGCCGGCACAGTCGTCCACAGACTAAATGCGCCCAACGACGACGAGCCCGTTGGGGCCGAGGCGGCATAAATATCATAGGAGACGATGCCCGACGCCACACCGCCCGACACTGGGTCGGCGCCTGGATTTACCGTAACATTGAACGTCAGGCTCGACGCCCTTTGCGGCAGCGGCGCCACGGAACTGCCGGTGGGCGGGGTGGCATCCATCAACCAGCTTACGCTGGCGCCGCCGATGCCAAGATTTCCGCCGAGGTCTCGCACGTGGCTGGCGTCGACGGAGAGGATGTATGTTCCGTCGGCGGTCGTGAGCGTATCGAGGCCGGCGATGCGATAGGTGGCTGTCGTGCCGCTCACTAGCGAGATGGTCGCGCCGCTGTTGATCAGGTTTGTCCCGCCGTTGAGCGACAGAGTCACCGCGCTGAAGTCAAAGTTGGTCAGGTCGATCGGCTCCGAAAATGTCACATCGTCTGCGGCCAAGTCGACGTTGCGCGGCGAGGGACTGACCGGGCCAATCGAAACCACGGTCGGGGCGGCGGCTTTGATCGTGAAGGTCGCCGGCGTCAATTCAAAGACCGTGCCATTTCCATTGTCGCTGCCCGACGTGGTGCCGTAGAAAAGGCCGCTACGGCTATCGAAAGTCAGAGGCGCGTAGGGACTGGCGCCGTCGGCTCCGTGGAATTCGACGAGGGTGTTGAGCACGCCGGCGGTGGGATTCAACTCGAACACCGTGCCGTGGCCATTGTCGCCCCCTTGGGAGGCGGTACCGTAAAGATTGCCGCTGCCGTCCATGGTGAGGCCGGCGTATGGATAGGCGCCGTTGGCGCCGTTGAACATGGCGAGTGTCGTCAGGACCGTCGCGCCGTTGGTTTGGGTCAGCTCAAACACCGTACCTTCAGAGTTGGCGTCTCCGCCATAGTAGGTGGCGCCATAAAGATTGCCACTGCCGTCCATGATGAGGCCGGCGTAAGGAGTAGCCCCGTTGGCGCCGTTGAAGGTGGCGAGAGTCGTGAGCAGACCCTTGCTAGGATTCAGCTTGAAAACCGTTCCATCGGTGTCGCCGCCACCAGACGTGGTGGTGCCGTAGAGATTGCCGCCGCCGTCCATGACGAGACCGGCGTAAGGATAGGCGCCGTCGGCGCCGCCAAAAGTGTAGAGGGTCGTGAGCGCGCTCGTGCTGGGATTCAATTCAAACACGGTGCCTTCGCCATTGGCGCCACCACCATAGTACGTGGTGCCGTAGAGATTCCCGCTGCCGTCCATGATGAGACTGGCGTAAGGAGTAGCCCCGTTGGCGCCGTTGAAGGTGGCGAGGGTCGTGAGCAGGCCGGTGCCGGGATCCAGCTTGAAAACCGTGCCTTGATTGTGCGTGCCGTCGCCGAGCGTGGTGCCGTAGAGATGGCCGCCGCCGTCCATGATGAGACCGGAGTAAGGATAGGCGCCGTCGGCGCCGCTAAATGTGTAGAGGGTCGTGAGCGCGCCCGTGCTCGGATTCAGCTCGAACACCGTGCCTTCGCCATTGGCGCCACCGTTGTACGTCGTGCCGTAGAGGTTGCCCTTGCCGTCCGTGACGAGACCGGCATAAGAATTCGCGCCGCTGAAGGAGACGATGCTCGCGAAGGAAGCGGCTGTCGTGGCGCTGTTCCCCGCGTTGTCGGTGGCGGTGGCACGGGCCAGATAGCTGCCGACGGAGAGCGCCGTGGAAAACGTGTAATTGAACGGTGCGGCGGTTTCGGCGGGTCCAGCGTCAACCCACGAGACACCGCCATCGGCGCTGTATTGGAACTGAACGCTCGCCAGACCGCTGCCGCCGGAGTTGTCCGCGGCGATAGCCGAAAGCGTCGGTTGGTTTCCATTGACCGCGACCGTGATCGAGACGGTCGGGGCCTTGGTGTCGATCAGGAAGGTGACAAGATTGCTTTGCCCGAGATTGCCGGCGCCGTCCGCTTGGCTGGCCTGCGCGGTGTAGACGCCGTCCGGCAGCGCGCCAGACTCGGACGCGCCTGCCTGCACGGAATAAAAACCGCCGTTGGCCCTGGTCGGCAAGGTCTCTTCCAACGTACCGGTCGTGTCGGCGCCGCTGTAGATGTAGACGTTGATCCTGTTGGTGTCGCCGCTGGCGGCGCCTGCCACGCCGCTGATGGTTGGTTGGCCGTTATTGCCGACGCTGCCGGCCGCCGGGGACGTGATCGAGACGATCGGGGCCACCGTGTCGATGGTGAATGAGACAGGTACGGCGGTGAAGCTGTCGCCTGCGCCGTCGGTGGCGATCGCCTGCGCCTCGTAAGCGCCGTCGGGCAAAGGGCTGGTGAAAGAAAAACTGAACGGAGCGGCCGTTTCAGCAACCCCGACATCGTTCCAGGTGATGCCGCCGTCACTCGTGTACTGGAACTGCACACTGTAGGCGCCGCCTGACGTGATCGCCGACAGGGTCGGCTCGTTATTGTTGGTGAGAGTGCCGTCGGCCGGCGCCGTCATGGTCACCGGCGACAGGACGGCGGCATTGCCCGCCGTGCTGGCCAGGACATCGCCGGGGCTGTCGCTGACCGTCACGTCGATTGGATAGGAACCCGCCAGGGCGTAGGTCTGCGTGCCCGACACGTCGAAACCACCCGTGCTGTTGGCAGTGACCGTGCCGGCCGACGTTGCGCCGTCGCCCCAATCGATGCTGGCCGTGAAGTCACTGGCCGCGGCGGCCTGGTTGGTGTCGGTAAACGAGGCGACTATGCCCGTGAACGGTATATTCGTCGTGGCCTGAATGTCGACGCCAATGCCTGTCAGGGGCGAAGGAGGCCCGACGTTGATGGTGAAGCTCCCATATTGTGCGTCGAGAAAATCGTAGAACGTCTGCGTCTGGCTGCCGGGCGAATTGAAGGTGTATCCATCGATCTGACCCACACCTGCGTAGACGTAGATATAGCCGTAACCATATAGGTAAAGGTAGCCGTTGTAGGTGGTATCCAGCGCACTTCCGAAACGCGCGTCGAATTGCAGATTGAATGGCTGGCCGGCATGGACCTGGTTGATGGAGTGGCCGGCCTGATCGAAGGTGGCGACGGTGATGACGCGCTGAGCGCTCACGGTCCAAGAGAATGGCGCAGTCAGGGTCGTGACGCCGTTGGTGAGCGCGACGGTTACCGCGTCGACGCTGCTCTGCGACACCGCGATCGTGCCGCTGATGACGCCGGTGACCTTGTCGATGGTCAGACCGGTGGGCAGGCCGGTGGCGGAGAATTGCAACGGCTTGTCGTGGACGTTGGCGCTCTGAATCGGCAACGTGACCGCGTCGCCGTTGTTATTCGTTTGATTGCCAGGATTGACGAGGCTAAAGTCAGGCGCGACCGTCCACCGGAAGGTGGTCAGCGCGGTGCTCGTTCCGTCCGTGGCGGTAATCGTGACCTGGTAAGGCGTGTCGGCGACCGCTCGATCAGTGATGGTTCCGGAAATCGAGCCGGAATGGGCGTCAATGTTCAGACCATCGGGCAAGCCGCTGGCCGCGAACGTCAACAGGTTTTCGCCCACTGTCGCTCCCAGCGTGTGAATAGCGAGCGGCACGATGGTCGTTCCGGCCAGGCTTGTTTGATCGTCGATCTGAAAGAGGATGAGCGTTGCGTACTCGATGTTGGTCACCGGGCCCGCGACGCGGGGCGCCACGTCGTGTGCCAGGTCGAATGGTTCCGAGCCCGTCAAGCCGGCGGCCGAGTAATCGAGCGTGTCGAAGCCCGGTCCGCCGTCGAGATGGCCCGAGAGCGACCCGCTACGTTGGAATGCGAAGGTATCGGCGGCCATGCCGCCTTGCAGGCTGCCGACGCCGGCGAAAGAAACATTCCCATCGACCGTGCCGCTATCGGCGCCCGTGATTTGCCAGGAGTCGGCAATGTCTGGCCCGACGAGCAGGTTGCCACCGGAACCGCCCGCGATGGCGATCGTGGCCCGCGTATCAAAAACTTTGATTAGGGCCGGAGCTAGGCCGGAAACCAGCGTGTTGCCGCTCTCGTCAAGCGACACGCCGATGGTTCGTCCCGTGCCGTCGGCGGAGTCGTCCACCACGACGGGCAATGGGGGCTGCGCGGAATTATTCGCCAGAATATCGATTTCGCCGTGAAGCGCCTGCACGCTGCCGGCGTTGCCCAGCGCCAGGTGCGTCGCCGGGCCGTCGCTGAGAGTCAGCGGACCATCGGTGCCCTGCACATAAAGCTGGGTGTAACCGGGGCCAATTGTGGTGCCGCCCGCGCCCGTGTCGGTCACCGTGAAGGAGCTACTGATTCCACCCGAAACGGCGAGGTGCGTGGTGGCGGCTTCATAGTCGATCTGCCCGGGGGCGTCATAAGGAGAATAAGTGCCCGTCAGCGCCTCGAAGCCATTGCCGGCGGCGGCCAGGTTGATGGCGGTTGGTGGATTGGAGTCGTTGTATGCGACCGTCAAATCGGTGGAGTCGAGCGGTCGGGCCGGATCGGCTTCGACCGTGATCGGCGCGCCATCCGGGTAATAGCTGAAGAGCACATGAACCGCGGCGGCGCCGAAGATCGCCAGCGATGGCGCCGTACTGAACGCGTCCTGCGTGACGTCGACCGTGCCGCCCGCCCCGGCGAAGAGTCGGGTGCCCACCGGGCTGTAGGTCACCGTGAAATGGCTCTGCGCGGCCCCCCGTATGTCGAGCGGGAGCGGCAGAGTGCGGTTGTTGAAGGCGTAGCCCAGGTAAATCGGGTGCGGCGTATCGAATTCGAGCGGATAATATCCAACGAAGTTGTTGTTTGCGTCGGTGCTCGCCGGCCCGAGTGAGAGGGTGCCCTGAGTGGGCATCGAATTAGCGTGATCGTCGATCGTCGTCGGCACGGCGGACGTGTATTCCAGCGCGATCGACCCTGAAATGCCATCGAGGCTGCCGCCGCCAATCATTACCGACGCGACCGAAAACGCGGACCTTGCGAAACCGCTGTCTGGATAATCACGTCCCAACCATAGCGTGCCGGTCGTGCCGGTAACGGCGACCGCTCCCGAGGCGACGGCCGCGTCGGCCGTGGTAATCTCCGTCGTCGCACTGGACGGTGTGTTCTGAATCAAAGTCGAGATGGCGTCGTCGCGGGGCAGTTGCAGGCTGAGTCCGTAATCCTTGATGAGGCCCGAGAAGTTGGGATCGACCTTCACGCCATCGGCCAGATTCTGAAAGTGGACCGTTCCCCCGGCGACTCCCGTCAATTGCGAGTCGGTGAGCACGACGTCGGGCGGATTCTGCGGCGTCGACACGGCCGCGGAGTCGGCCACGATGCGCAATGTGGCGTTCGTCACACTGACGTCGGCGGTCACCGTGTCGCGCAGGCTCGAACCGGCCACGCCGTTGTTGACATAGAGGGTGGGGTCCAAGGTGACCCGCGTGTTGGCGCCGCTGCCTTGCACGTCGATGGGGCCATAGGCGGCGCCGATGCTGACCGTCGCGGCACTGGCCTTTGGATTAGCGATGTAATGCACGGCCCCGCTCAGCGTGTTTTCGATCTCGAAGCTCGCCTCGGTCCGTTGCGGATCGTACTCGGCGTCGTAGAAAAATTCCGTATTGGGGCCGGCAAAAACGATGTCCCCGTTGAGAAGCCCGCTGCGGTCGGCCAAGTCAGATTTAAGGTAATAGTGCCCGGCGTCGTCGGTGTTCGCATAGATGCCAGACGGTCCCGAGTAGACGCTCTCGCTCGACCGGTCGACGACAAGCGGGCCCAGCCCGATGCCCGTATATTGGAACGTAATCGGCTGCGAATAATCAGGCTGGTAA
Organism: Pirellulales bacterium; assembly: GCA_035533075.1. Taxonomy (NCBI): domain Bacteria; kingdom Pseudomonadati; phylum Planctomycetota; class Planctomycetia; order Pirellulales; species Pirellulales bacterium. The sequence continues at coordinate 68,575 of DATLUO010000088.1, forward strand.
TGGTTGCCCTGATAAAACACCTGACCGATCGTGCCAACGTCGTCGACCGTGCCGTCGGGATTCAGCCGGCGACCGATGGTGAGAGCGAAATTGCCGGTCACGTTCAGCCGCGGCAGCGCCTTGCCCATCACGTACACGCTGGCCGGCGTGCCGCTGGTGGCCAGATTCTGGATCAGCGTTTGATTGAGACCGACCGGCGTGGGCAGCAGCCCGTAAAAGCCGCTCTGCTGCACCGCGGCCAGGGTGGCCGGAGTGTTCTCCACGTCGAACTGATCGACTGGGCTGCCGATGATCACGAAGTCGTCGTGCAACGATGCGTCGAACGACAAGGTTGGCCGGGTCGCGCCGAGCGCCGTAGTCCAGCCGGTCAGGCTCGTGTCGGTCAAAGTCATGATGCCCGGCAAGGTGCCCCGCCCATCATCAACGGTGAGCTGGACTTGCTGGACCGCGACGTTGCCTTGGATGTTGGCCATAAGTCCCGCTCCGACGCTCACGCTCGTCGTTGGAATGCGGTTGTCCGCAATCTCGCTGCTAGAAAAACTCGCGCCAGGAAAAGACTCCTGTCCTCCAATAAGTAAAAAAGCGTCTTGGTAGTAATCAAAGCCCAGTTCATGCTGCCCGCTAACGGTCACAGCCGACTGTGGATTGACGCCGCTGAGATTCACGGTCGTCTTGCCGAAAGCGATCGCGGGAGCGACCGAGCCGCCGAACGAAAGCAAGAGCTCTTGTAGCAAGGCGTAATTAGGGTCCGCGGCGGTGTAATGGAAGGCGCCTCGCAACTGCGAGGCGTCGAGGTTCACAGTGTTGTCGATCGGCACAGGATGCGACGTGACCGTGAAAATGCGTTCGTACACGGTGAGCTGCCCGTAGGGCAGCGGCCCAACCGTGTAGTAACCGGTGTTGGGAGCCACGTTATCGTCGTGACGTAAGACGTAGCCTCCGCCCGCATAGGTCAGGGAACTGTCGTTGTAGTCCACATTGTCGCCGAGATAGTCGAGCGGTTGGGCATCCAGGATCGTGGCCGGAGAATCTTCGATATTGTAGAAGTAACTGAGGCGATCCTGATCCGGCAACTGCGCATTGGGAATTAAGACCGGGGCGGGTGAGTGCAGATTGTAGACCCAGCCGGAGGGCGGATCTTGCTGCAGGTATGCTGTCGCATAGCCAGCGACAAACGCGCCAAACCAAGCAACATCGTCTAATTCGAACCCATACGATGCCGCGGCGGGCTTCGCAGCCGTTGGCGCCACTTTGAAATTGGTCGGCTGAGTAAGATTCAGACTGTCCTGCGGCATCGAGCCCAACAGGTACAGCGTGTTGAAGATCGAGAAGACGCTCTCGTTGGGGCCATCGGGCTGCATCGTCGCGGCGCCGGAGCGGGCCTGCACGGTAAACTGATTGGCCGCCGTGGGGTTCATTCCCGATAGCCGCACCGTGCCATCAAGGTAAATTGTGGCCGGCCCGGTGTGCCGCAAGTCAGCGGCAACCGACCCGCCCGGCAGGTCAATCGTCACCTGGTCCCGACTTCGGTAGCCGTTGATTTCGACCGATAGCCCCACGGTCTGGTTGGCGAACAGCAAATTGCCGATCTTATTGTTGCCGATCGTGTAAGCCGCACCGGCCGGATCCTGATTACCGTCGAGCACGACTTGCGTCGCGGCATCCGAAGCGCTGCTGAAATTGACGAGCATCGACGCGTGCAAGCCTTGCAGGGTCTCGGGCTTGGTGATCGTGCCGTCGTGCAGCAGCCGCCAACCCATGAACAGCGCGAAGTCGCCGTTGAGCACGCCCCCCGTGCGCATGTCGTAAACGGCGTCCCGCGTGGTCGAGGCATTGTTGATCGTAACCGGGAGAGCCTCTTCCAAATCGAACCGATCTCCCGCGGCGGCGTCAATGGTCAGGGAAGTCAACGCGTCGACCTGCAGTACAGGGGCCAAGCTCGTGCCGGGGATTTCCCAGCCCGAGACCATACTGTCGGTCAGCGTGAGAATGCTGGCGATCGAAGCGGCCGAATTATCGATGACGAGCTTTGCATTGCGGACGGTTGCGTTGTGCTCGATCAGAGCCAATTGGCCGGTGGCGAACGTCACTTTGGTATTGGCGTTTCCCCCGTCGATTGTTACCGCGGCCTGTGGGCCAGCCTTGGCCAGCGTGATGTTATTCTGGTTCGAGTTGTCTCCCAGCGCGTTGACGTTCAACGCGCCTGCCAGCAACGAAGCGTCGATATACACCTGATTCGGGCTAGGAGCGAGCAGGTCGACCGTGAGACTGTCGGACGACATCATGCCCGCCACCAGGAACACCGGCTCGTTCGACGACGTGATGCGAAAGGTCGAGGGCACGGTCGCATCGGGCTGCATCGTCACGCCGGCGGCGTTGGTGGTCACGGTAATATTGTTGGCCGCCGTGGCGCCCGCGGCCCGCGTCGAGCCCTCGACGTAGATGGGGCTCAGCGACGTTTGGGTCAGGTCGGCATTGACCGAGCCGCCGGGCAGGTTGAATAGCAGCCAGTCCTGGATGCGGAAGCCGTAGATCATCACGCTGAGCCCGACCGTGGTATCGTTGACGACGAAGTTGCCGTTGCCGCCGATCGTGTAACTTTGCCCCGCGGCGCCCCAAAACGCGACCGACGAGGAATTGCTATCGGCGTGGCTCAAATTGAGGGTCACCAGCAAGTTGGCCAGTCCTTGCAGGTCGTTGACCTGGGTAACGCTTCCGTCGGCCGACAGCCGCTCGCCCAAATCCAATGCGAAGTCGCCGTTGAACGTCAGCGGCGCCGACGCCCCCACGAGGTACACGTAATCGAGCGTGCTGGAAAGATCGTTGAATGTGGCGCCGTTGATTCCCGGCGGCGTCTGCTCCAGACCCAACTGATCGCCGGGCCCGAGGTTCACGACGAGGCCCTGCTCAAGCCGGGAATACGTCAAAGTGGACATGTTGGCCGGATAGCCCCAACCGCTGAACGTCGTGCCGGTCATCACCAGATTGCTGCGCGACGCGGCGGCCGAGTTATCGATCGTGAGGATGGCGTTTGCCACGGTCACATTCCCTTCGATGGGGGCGAGTTGACCGGTCCCGACGGTGACGGTCGAGGTGGTGCTTCCGCCATCGATGCTCACGGTGGCCTGCGCGCCGACCTTCGATAGTTGGATGTGATTGAAGTCGAAAGAGAGTCCCAGGGCGGCGACGTGCAGCGCGCCGACGAGCGCGGACGCGTCGAGTGAGACCTGGTTGGTGTTGCCCGGCAGTGGGGCCGAAACGTCGATCGTGATGCTGTCGGAGGTTTGCAAGTCTGCCATCACCACGTCCGGGTCGCCCGCCGCGCGGATGCGAAAGCCCGCCGAGCCGGACGCACCGTAACCATCAGTCGTGATCGTGGAGCCGTTCCCTTGCGCTGGCGTGGTCATCGTGACAACTTCGCCGAAACCATCCTGGCGACCGGTCGTATCCAATATAATGGTGCCGGCGGCGGTCCCCAGATCGGCGATGCTCGCGGAGCCACCGTGCTCACGGATCGTCAATGTGTCGTCGGCCGACATGCCGAAGACGCTCGCCGTGAGACCCGTGGAGCTATTGGCGATGGCGACGCCGTGCTCGGTATTGGTGATCGAAGGATTTTTGGCGTCGGGATAAGTTTGCGTCAGCGCGCTCAGCGCCAATGACGCCAAGTCGCCGCTGGCGCGCGTCTCCAAGTCGATGGCCCGACTGCCGGCGCCGCCGGCCACGTCGATGGTCTCTTGGCTGATTCCCGCGCCGCTCAGGTCGCCGACGGTAATCGACGCCGACCGGTCGTGGCCGTTGACGATCAACTGCGAAATGCCCGCGATCAGAGCGCTGCTGTCGGGGGCCGACGAATCGTTGATTTGCACGTGCAAGGCGCCGTTGCTGGGAGTGACGCTGACCGAGGTCGTTGTCTTTTGGGCGACGATTTCGAGGGTGTTGTTGCCGGGCGTGCCGTCGTCAAGGGTGATGCTCGCAAACGCTCCCGCGATGATGAAGGTGTTGTTGCCCTGCACGTCGCTGATCAGATTGCTTCCGGGTCCGGTGGTGATGGTGTCGTTGCCCGGCCCGCCGACCAGATTGTTGTACCCGGCGCCGCCGGTGAGGACGCTGTCGAGCTGCCCGGCCGACAAGTTCGCCTGTCCCGTTCCCGAGTAGGTCAGATTGGCGTGTCCCTGGCCGCCGTTGAGACTGACGCTCGACTCGACTCCCTGCATGACGTTGATGGTCAGGTCGCCCGCGTCGCCGACGCCGATGATGTTCTTGACGTGGTGAATGATCTGCGACGTTTTGAAGGCGTCGATCTCGATCGTCTCGCCGCCGATGCCGTCGCTGTCGTCGCCCAGGTGCCGAATGGTGTAGTTCTCGTTGCCATCCGTTTGGTCGACGCCCTGACGGCGACCGGCGCGGCTGCCGATATCGAGGTTCACGTTTCCGTTTGAATCGGCCTCCGCCAAAATGATCGGCGGCGGTGTTTGTGGATTGAATGAGAAGATAACCGTATGTGCAATGTCGAAGTGTTTCTCGTAGCCGATGAACCCTGCCGGCCAAACCGTAACTCCGATCTTGACGTCGATCCCCAAGCCGGCATCCAGTTCGCCGCTGGTCTTGAAGGCCGCCAACGGGTTGCTGGGCACTTCGCTGAAGCGCAGTTTCCCGTCATTGTCGGGATCGTTGATGGTGACGCTCACCGGGTCTTGGCCGCCGTTGCCGGTACTGACTCCCCCGCCCACCGAGACGCTGAAGAACCCCAGGGAGACGCCCGCGCTGGCGCCGATGTTGCCGCTGATATCCAAATGCGAATCGTCCGCGACGTAAAAGCCATCGGTGATGTCGCTGGCGACGTCGCTGCCGGTGAGCGTGCCGGCGGCGGCTTGGTTGATCATTTCGCGCAGGCCGTAGGTGTCGTAGGCGAACGTGAACTTCGCGTCGACCTTGACCTCGCCGCCGAAAGTGACGCCCATTCCGGCCACCGAGAAGTCGGCGACATTCTCCTGGGCGTGTAACTGCTCGGTGGCCGTCAAGGAGAATAGATCGGAATCCTTGCCCAAGAGCATGTTGAACACCGCCTGGCCGGGATTGTTCAAGATGGGGAATTCCAGGTCGATGCCGTTGTTCAGTCCCGACGTGGTCAGTCCCGACGTGAGCTGGTTGAGGCCGTCCTTCACGCTTTGCGGCACGTTCAGCCCCGAGACGAAATCCGCGAACGCTTGGCCGGGTTGGATATTGCCTGGGTCAAGGCTGGTCAGGTTTGTCAGGCTGGCATTGTTGACGTCGCCGGCCGACACCGCGGTCCGCAGGTCGTAGTTGTCGAGGTTGAATCCGCCCAAGGGGATGGCGATGTTCCCCGAGCTCACCGTCACGCCGTTGACGTCCGTAATGAACTTGTCGAGGTCGCCGATCAAATCGGCCAAGGGGCCGAAACCGGGGCCGAGAGAGGGGGCGACCAACTTGGCCAGGCCGAGCAGGGTCACGTCGTTGCCGCCGACGAGGTGGCTCAAGTCGGAAAGCACCGGCAACGGCGCGTTGAGCACGTCGAAGACCGGCTGCAACGGCCCGGTTACATCTTGGATCGTGGTCAGTACCGGGGCCAGCATGTTGCGCAAGAACGAACCCAGGTTCAGGCCGACGTTGTCGAACGAAACCTGCGGTTCGCCGGCGGCGGGGTTGGAACTATCAAACGACCAATGCAGGTGAAACTCGGCGCCGATCGAGGGAAAATCGGTGCTGCTCACGCCGCTGAACCCACCGGTCAATTGCAAATTGGCGTCGGCTTGAAGGGTCAAGGCGACCGTCGGCGTGGCGTCGAGGTGGTCGGCCACGATGCCCGCCACAAGCGACGTAGGCATCGCCGCGATGGGCGTCAAGCTGCCTTGCACAAACCCGAGCGTGGCCGTGGCGTTGAACCCAGCGGGCAACGAGGCGTCGACGGTCACCGCCATTTCGTGGCCCTTTCCGGGGCCGGCTGGCAAAGTGCCTGTAGGGCTCGCACTATCCAGAAACGTAGTACTTGTCGTGGCGTTGTAGCCGAAGGCCAGCTCGAAATCGAAGCCGGCTGTGACCTGAATGCCGCCATTGGCGCTCACCTGCAATGGCAAACCCGGCAGTCCCGTGTTGAAATTCCCGCTCGAGTTCACCAGCGTTTGCGCGACGTGCAACCACATTGTGACCTCGAACCCGCCGCTGCCGAAGGTGCCTGGATCGATGACCACGTCAGTCAGATCGGTGGAGGAACTGCTGGAGAGGTTGCCGGTCTGGTCGGCCAAAATCTTCAAACCGGCGGAGCCCAGGGCCGGGCCGAGCGCGTTTTGCACGGCGGCGTCGAGATCGGCCGGGGTGGCGTAGTCGGTGTTGCCCAGAGCATTGAGCGCGTCGTGAAGCTGAGGGCCGAACCGGCTGACGACCTGGGCCGCGTCACCCAGCGTGTTTCCCAGAAAAGGGAGGCTGGAATTCGTGCCCGTCTGATACGCATCCAGCAACGACGTCAACTGTGTCTGCAGGCCGGCCAGCTCGGTGTTCAGGCTGCTGGCGACCGTGCTGAACGGCGTGGTGGAGAGCAGCCTTCGGTTCTCCAGCGGCTCCATAGCGGGGCGAAACCATCTTACGCTCAGCTCGGAGGGATTGGATGCCGGACGCGCGCCCGTTCGTGGCTTGTTCCGGCGGGTTTTGCGATTTCGTCTTCGTTTGGCGAGAAACATCGAGTGGGATCCTCATCATCTTGAGTCGGGAGGCTCTATGCAGTTGGTCACGGAACGCCGGCAAGAGCGCCGCGCTAAAATCCGTGATTTTATAAAACGAAGACGTACACCTCGTCGTTTCGGTTTGCGGCGTAAACGCGATCGCAATCGACGCGGCGGGTGCGGCCTACGTGGCCGGGAACACCGGCTCGACGAACTTCGCTGGCCACGACCAATCCGGCCCGGGCGGTGGCGGCGGGCAGAACCAGCCACGACCAGCAGGGCAGCGCGGCGAAACGCAGAACAAGGCGGAAAATCGGTTCAGATGCGCCTTGCCCGCGAATCTCATTCACGATCGAGGCCAGTTGGCGGGTGAACATGGAAGGTATCCTTTTGGGGGCGGTAGCCGGGTCGTCTAGCGAACTGGTCACGGTTGGGACCCAAGAGCGCCGCGCGGTTGCGATTTATTTGAGGATGGCCGGCCCAGAAGGGAGATGGTCGTTCCGGTCGACTTCGGTCTGCCAGCAGCTTTAGAGATCGTCCCGCTTTTTTCGCGGCGTTTTTGGCCGTGAATACCGACCCCGAAGGGGTCACACTCATCAGCCCAGGGCAACGCCCTGGGTTTGCAGGCACATTGCATTCTGGCACCCCAACGGGGTGCGACCGGTAGAAATCGGCCACCGCGTCGCGCCCTTTCAGGGCTACCTTGTTTGTCTCGGACCGATGACCCAGGGCGTTGCCCTGGGCTGATGAGTCACGCCGCTTCGCGGCTACGGCGGCCTTCGGCCTTACCCATCTGTCCAGAAAGCAGGACAGTTCTGTCCAGAAAGCAGGACAGTCTCTTTAGCTGGGCATGAAAACACCGCGTGGTTCACTTTGGCGTTAGCGCCGCTTTATCGAGCTCGATTCGCAAAGGCCGCTCGTCGCCGGCCGCCGCCGGTGGATAAGCCGGCAGATCCCAGTCCAGGCCCAGTCGCGCCAATTCCGCGCGGATCGCGCGCAGGTCCCAGACGTGAGTCGACTGCTGGGACCAGATCACACTCGCCAAATGCACCCCGTCGCCGCTAAAGCAGAGCCAGCGCGCGGGATCCTGCTCGGGATGGTCCACGCGCGCGAATTCCCGGCCCGTCGCCGGGTCGACCAATCGAATCGCCCCGTAGCGGGTATCCATCGCCAGCAGGTTGGTCCTTGTCACTTGCCAGCCAATAACTTCTTTGCTTCATCGAGCAGCGGCTCGCACTCGAGCGGCTCATGCCAATTCCGCCAGCCGGGTCGGCTATCGGTGAGATCGTCGAACTCTTCGCGGTTGGCCTGGTCGATCCAGCGGATTACCTCGTCCAGGGCCTGCCGCGCCCCGTCGATATTCCCCAAGCGATGGCGGGCCATGGCCAAAAAACACAACGCCAAGGGCCGAAGATGACCAACCTTCGCGGCCGCCTCGAGTGAGCGGGCCGCCGCGGCGTAATCGCCGGCGCGGTAGAGCGCGGCGCCCGTCTCCGCCGGGCAAGCGCCGCGGGGTGCGTCGGCGACCTGGACCAGTGGCAAGAACCGGGCCGCATCCGGAATCGTGTCCGGCCGCAGCGAACAGGCCACCAGAACATCGCGGGCAACGTCCCGCTCATGCGTTCTTTCGAAGCGTGCAAACAGGGAATCGCAACTTTGCCGGTAGGCCGCCCCTTCGCCCGACGCGAGGTGGGCGACGGCCGCAAAACGCCCCATCATCGAGTCATTCGGTTTGAGCTCACTGGCCTGGTCAAATTCGGAGGCGGCCTGCGCCCACTGGCGGCGGCCAATGTGGATGTAGCCGCGATTGCGGTGGACTTCCAAAGCGATTTGCGGATCATCCGGCAGGCGCTTGAAAGCCTCGGCATATTCGACCTCCGCTTGGGAAGGCCGGCGCATGCCGGCCAAGGCCCGGGCCCGCAAGACGTGGAGCCGCGGATCGTCCGGCGGCGGTGAGCCGTCGATCAGCAACTTGGCCTCGCGATAGTAGAGGTGGGCTTCCAACCAGTCCCACCAGGGCACCTCCCAGTGGCCGGTGGCCCCCAGATGATGCACCCATTCCGTTTCTCCCGGCGAACGATATATTTGCTCCGTCCAATGATCGAGCACGCGGACCGCCGCGTCGAGCGACAGGCGGGCCTCGGCGGCCTGTCCCAGCCGGTGATGGGCCATGGCCAGAGGTGAATAGGCGAGGGTACGAAAGCTCCACTCTGCCTGGTCCGCCGCGAGCGATTCCTCGAGCCGCTCGACCGCCTGTTCATGCTGCCCGGCGCGGTAATGCGCCAGCCCCAAGGCATACAGCGCCGCCCAGTCGCCGCGGCTCCTGCCAACGACCGCCTGCCGGGCCAAGTCCACACATTGCTCGCGGTCGGCGTCGGCATCCGGGCTGAGGACGGTGGTACGAACCAGATCGAAGAGATAATGTGGGTCGTGCGTTCCACGAAAGTGCTCGCACATCCGATGGCTCACCTGACGGTAGCCCTGCGTGTCGCCGACGTGCAGGCGCAAGAGCGCGTTAAAATACCAGGGCCAAGTGACATCCGGCTCCCGCAACTCCAATTCGTGGCTAAAATCGGCGGCGGCCAAGTCCCACAGGCCCAGCCGCGTGTGTAGGTCGCCGAGCTCGCGCCACGCCGACGCATGATCCGGGCGCAAGCGGACGGCTTTCGCCAGGGCCGCCTGCGCGTCGTCCCACCGCGAGAGGCGGACGTATGCCCGGCTCCGGTCCAACAACCTATCGGCAGTCTTGAGCCCGTCTAAGTCATCGCGGATTTGCTCGGCGCGACGTTCGGCGAGCTGTTGCGCACTTTTTACGCGGTCCTTCTCCTCCTCGGTGCGCTTTTGCTCGCGACCGAGCCGCCAGGCCGCCACGCTGGCGACGACGGCCACCGCCACGACCAGGAGGGAAAGCATCGCCGCCGCCGTCCCCACCACCGCGCGGTGCCGGCGCATCCATTTCTTGACCTTCTGCGCCAGCGTCGGCGGCCGGGCGCGGATCGGTTCGTCTCTCAAATACCTTTGCAAGTCGTCGGCAAAGGCCTGCGCGGTGGCATAGCGCTCGCTGGGATCCTTCTCCAACGCCTTGAGCACGATCGTCTCGAGCTCGGCCGGGATGGCCGCATTCAAACGACGCGGCCGGCGCGGCTCCTCACCGGCAATCTGCCGCAGCAGCTCTTGCCGCTCCTGGCCATCGAACACCGGTTGCAAGGTCAACAGCTCGTAGAGCGTGGCGCCGAGCGAATAAATATCGGTGCGGTGGTCGAGCAGCGCCCGCTTGGCGAGCGCCTGTTCGGGGCTCATGTAGCGCAACGTGCCCAGCACGTCGCCGGTCATCGTCAGGCCGGCCTGACTCTGGCAATGCGCCAGTCCGAAATCCGCGACCCACAAGTTGCCGCGCGAATCGAGCAGCAGGTTGGCCGGCTTGATGTCGCGATGCGCCACGCCCAAGGCATGGGCGTGCTCCAGGGCCGCGGCGGCCTGCACCCCCAAGTTGGCCACCGTGCGGAAAAACTCGCGGCCCTTCGTCGAGGGGTAGGTGGCAGTCGCGGAGATCACCGTGTTCGACACGGGCATCTCGGCCGTGGCGGGGCTTGGAGGATGGCCTTCCCAGGCCGTCCCGTGGCTCGATTCTTCGCTGGACGGCCTAAGAAGGCCATCCTCCAACCTGGACGGCCTCGGAAGGCCATCCTCCACGGGTTGTTCCTTTGCCGCCGGCGCCCAACCTCCTGAAACCAGTTCGTCGGCCAGCGAAGCCAGTGCGACCGTTTCCAGCGGCGGCAGGCGACAACCCAGTCCCGCCCGAATACGCAGCTCGCCGATCAGGGCCGCCAGCGTCTGGCCATCGATGAACTGCATGGCGTAATAATGCACGCCGCGCTCGCTGCCGACACCGTAGACGGGCACGATATTCTGATGATGAAGCTGGGCGGCGGACTGGGCCTCATTTTTGAACCGCTGCAACTGCTTGGCGTCGAGTGCGGACGCGAAGGGCAGCACCTTGAGCGCCACCCGGCGTCCCAGCGAGATTTGCACCGCCTCGTAGACCACGCCCATGCCGCCACGGCCGATTTCGCGCACGATGCGGTAATCGCCCAGTGCGTCGGCCGGCCAAAACTCCGCCGCGCCGACCGGATTGCCAGGCCCCTTGGCGGCCGGATGCGCCATCTGCACGGCGGCGGCCTGCACAAACTCCAGCCCATCGAGACACTCGGCCAGCGCCGCGGCGATGTCGGGATAACGGGCCTGAAATTCCCGCCGGGCGGGCGGGCGGCCGGCCTCCACCGCGGCGGCGTACTCTTCCAGCGCCCGCACCACGCGCGGGTCGTCCGACGACGAACCGGCGGCCGGGCGGGGCAGAGTGGGTCGGACATCCTCAGTCGCGTTCATCGTTTTCTCCCATAGACCGCCGCAATTGCGCCAAGGCACGCGCCCACACGTTTTTCACACTATCGACGCTGCGCCCCATGCGGCCGGCAATTTCGGCGAACGTCAGGCCCTCTAAATGGCGCAGGATGATGACTTCGCGATAATCGTCAGGCAGCCGCTCCAACGCATCGGCCAGCAGCACCGCCTGCTCGCGCCGCGCGGCGCGCTGGCTGGGCGTGCTGTGCGGAGCGGCCAGGCCCTGATCGAGCGCTCGCGACGAACGATCGAGCTCGCCGGCCAGCTCGCGTTCCAGCCTCACATCGCGGCGTTGCGTGCCGCAGTAGCGCCGCACCAAATTCGCCAGCAGCCCCGCCAGGATTTGCCGCAACCACGAGACCAATTCAGCCTCCACGCTTCCCCGAAACTGGCCGAAGTGGCGGTGCGCTTCGAGAAAAGTGTCTTGCACCAGGTCGGCCGCATCGACCTTGCCTTGCAACCGCCTGCCGATCTGCAGCCGGGCCAGCAGCGAGAGATAGCCGCGATAGAGTTCCAAGAGTTGGCCCAGGGCCGCGCTATCGCCGCCGCGCGACAACCTCAAAAGCTCCTCGACGTCGGTTTCCGTGGCGCTGCTCATGGCGATCTCCCTCTTTAGTCCTGGTAACGATTAGACAGGAAAAGCGCCGCAAACGCAAATTTTAGCGATAGCACCGAGATCGCGAAACTCTGGAACCGGGTCCGGCGGGAGCGCGTCACGGCGTGGAGAGCGCCTCCACGATCTTGAGCACCTCTTGGGAGTCGCTCTCCGCACGCACGATGTTTCGCACGCAGGCGACACCGGCGAACATTTCTCCCTCCAAGCAACTGGTCACGGTCGGCGCCGGAAAGCGCCGCGAAGAATTCCAAAGATATTTTTCCGGCGGCTGCGTCACTCCCCGACCAGCCGCTCGATGTCTTCGCGCGAGACGGTGAACACGTCCATGTCGAGCGTCACCGCGCCCAGGCTCACCAGGCATTCCGTGAACAACTCGCGGGTCCGCTGCTCCAGGTCTTGCATGCCCAGGGAAGCGAATGCCGCCGGCTGTGCCGGCTGGCATTGGGCCTGGGGCCGCACTATATTGACAACTCACGCGACGCTGTCGCTCGACCAATAATCGCCTTGGCCCGATTGGTACAACGCAAAGATGACGCCCTCTCGGCAACCCCTGGTGTTGGCCATTTCGCTGATTGTGCTCGGTGGCGGCTGGCTGCTGAACAATCTGCAAATCGCACCGCAAGTCAATTGGATCTGGTGGAACGGAAGCCGAAAGAGTGACGGCTGAGGCATTGGTTCGCCTGAACGCTACTTGCCGTCCGGCTTCGTCGGCATGCGATACTCTACCGACAGCATCTCCGGCTCGGCCGCGGTCGTGATTTGGTATTCATGCGGCAGTCGATCGACGACCTCGCGCCGCTCCTTCTCGTCGCGGCCTTCGCGCCAGCGATCTACGACCTCGACTGGTCGAAAGCCGGCGGCCGTCGGATCGCGATCATCGGCGTCGACGCGGAAGCTCAACACGCCCACCGTGTTATTGCCGGTCATCTCATAGCGCATGAGCGCCCGAGTTGTCGCCGGCGGAAGCTCGTCGAAGCGAAAATACTCCGTGCGACCTTGGGTCGGCCCCGCGATACGGGCCGCCTCGCGCCAGGTGTGGGGCCTCACTTTCGGCCGCGCGACGTAGAATCGCGATCGCCGCCAAAAAAATCTTCATCCAGCCACTTGACAAATGAACCAGATGTCAGTATACATACAAATATAACTGTACTATGTTTACAATGTTCACGTTAGAAGGAGTCGAGTCATGTCCGAAACATGCGATCTGGTGGTGTTGGCGTTGGATCACATTCGTCGCGACGGCGGGACGCAGGTCCGCGAGGCGATCGACGACGATGTCGTCGGCGAATACGCGGCGCTGATGGACAATCAGGTCCACTTGCCGCCGCTGTGGGTCTTTCACGACGGCGAGAACTACTGGTTGGTCGACGGTTTCCACCGCTGGCACGCGCTGAAGAAGAACCGCCGCACCGAGGCGCTGTGCCACGTCTACCGCGGTTCCCACCGCGATGCCCTGCTGGCGGCGGTGCGTTCCAATCACGCGCACGGGCTGCGCCGCACCAATGCCGACAAACGCCGGGCCGTCGAAATCCTGCTCGGCGACCCGGAGTGGTGCGAGAAGGGCGACCGCTGGATTGCCGAAATGTGCGGCGTCAGCCACCCGTTTGTGTCGTCAATTCGATGTCAGGTGGTAACCGTTACCACGTCTCAAAAGGGGGGTGACGCTCGATCGGCCGTCCGGCAAGGCAAGGACGGCAAGTTTTATCCGCAACGGGCCGTCAACCGTCAGCAAGCGGACGACGCCGATACCGCGCTGGATCGCGTGGAGGCGGCTTTGCACTCGGCCGTGGCTTTCGAGGCCTGTCGGGCGCGTCTCAACGACGCGTCGCGGGCCGGTGAAAAGCTGGCCCGCGGCCCCGGCGGCGGCTATTTCGACCTTCAGCTTGCGCTGTATCAGGATTATTTGCAGCGGACGCTGCGACTGCTCGACGACGCCAAGCCCCGTGCCCGTTGCGGCCAGTGTGGCGGAGCGGGATGCCCGGCGTGCTTCGAGCTGGGTTACGTCTGCGCCGCATCGGGTTAGCCAGAGGTCGTCAGGAAAGAGCGGGGCCGGCCCGCGTCTCTCGAAGAATGCCGATGAACTGGCCGGCCAGACTCTCGATGCGCTGGAAGTCGCCCGCCGCGATCGCCTTGGCTTCGACCAGCGAGCTGCCCACGCCCAACGCGCAGGCGCCGGCCCGCAGATACTCGGCCGCCGTCTCCAGGGTGACGCCGCCGGTGGGCATCAGCCGCACGTGCGGAAGCGGCGCCCGCACCGCCTTCAAATAAGCGGGTCCGGTGACCTCCGAAGGAAACACCTTGACGATGTCGGCGCCGGCCTCCCAGGCCGCCAGGATTTCCGTCGGCGTCAGCGCACCGGGCAGGCCGAGCTTGCTGTACCGGCGGCAGCAGGCAATCACTTCGCGGCTGACGACGGGCGAAACGATGAACTCCGCGCCGGACAAAATGGCGATGCGGGCAGTCTCCGCGTCGAGCACCGTCCCGGCACCCAGCAGAATGCGGTCGCCCAGCCGGGCCGCGACCTGTTCCAATACCTGGTGGGCGCGCGGCACCGTGAAGGTGATCTCCATCACCGTCACGCCGCCGGCCAGCAGCGCCTCGGCAACCTCCACCAACCGGCCGGCGTCGGGCGAGCGAATGATCGCCACCACCCCGCCCTCCAACATCCGCTCAAGAGAACCTGGTCGCTTCATAAGACTCAACGAATTCTGATGACGCAGCTACTCGGTCGACTTTTCCTGCTCCGCTACGTCTTGCTGCTTGGCCGCCCAGAATTGCTGCAGGTCGCCAAACGTGCGCATCGGCGCCTTCCCCTCGAGCATCGCCTGACTGAGCGGCTTCTGCGGCCGCGGCTTGCCCTTGGGCTTCGGAGGCGGCTTGTCGGGCAGCTTCGTCGCGGGCGGCCGCGAGGGACGGCCGTGCGGCCGCTGATGTGCCGGCGGCGTGCGCGGGCCGCCTTCGCCGGCGGGTTTGCCCACCGGCGCCTGAGAACGGGCGGCGGGCCTGGCGTCGGTGCGGCGCTGTTCGGGCTGCCGGCGTGTGCCCGGCTTGATCATCGTCAGCGATACGCGGCGCCGCTGCTTGTCGACCTCCAGCACCCAGACGTGTACGATGTCGCCCACCGCCACCACCTCGTGCGGATCTTGCACGTAGCGGTTGGCAAGCTGGCTGATGTGGACCAGCCCCGTGTCTTTCAGGCCGATGTCGACAAAGGCGCCGAAATCGACCACGTTGAGCACCGTGCCCGCCAATTCCATGCCCGGCGTCAGGTCGTCGATCTTCAGGATGCCGCGTTTGAAGATCGGCTGCGGCAGCGACTCGCGCGGGTCGCGACCGGGCCGCGAGAGCTGTGAAACGATGTCGCTCAAGGTCAGCGTGCCCACGTTGAGCTGCGAAGCAAGCTGTTCCAGCGGAACGGCCGTCAGGCGCTCGGCCAATCGGGCGGCGCCCTCTTTATCTTTCAGGTCGTCGGCGCTCGCTTCGAGCCTTTGCAGAATCTGCTCGGCCACCGGGTAGCTTTCCGGGTGGATCCACGTGGCGTCCAGCGCGTTCAGTCCGCCGACAATTTTCAAGAAGCCGGCCGCTTGCACGAAGGTGGCCTCGCCGAAGCCTTGCACCGACTTCAGCTCCTCGCGGCTCTTGAAGGGGCCGTTGGCGATGCGATAGTCGTACACCCGCTGGGCCGTGAGTTGGTTCAGCCCCGACACATACCGCAGCAAGGCCGGGCTGGCCGAGTTGAGGTCGACGCCGACATAGTTCACGCACGAAGAGACGACGGCATCCAGCGAGTCGCGCAGGTGCTTGGCCTTGATGTCGTGCTGATACATGCCCACGCCGATATTGGCCGGGTCGATCTTGACCAGCTCGCTCAACGGATCCTGCAAGCGACGGCCGATGGAAACACCGCCGCGCACGGTGGCGTCGTATTGAGGCAACTCTTCGCGTCCCAGGCGACTGGTCGAATAGACGCTGGCCCCCGCCTCGTTCACGATCACATAGGAGACGCCGAGATCGACCAGGTCGGTGGCCAGCAGATCGCTCACCCATTGCTCGGCGGCGCGGCATCCCGTTCCGTTGCCGACGGCCACCACCGTGAGCTGATGCTGCCGCACCATCTCTGCCGCCTTGCGTTTGCCCTCGCCACGCCGCTCTTCGGAACCGACCATGTGCGCCACCGAGTGTTCCAGCAGGTTGCCGAACTCGTCGAGCGCCACCAGCTTGCAACCGCTCTTGAAGCCGGGATCGATGGCCAGCACACGGCGGTCGCGCACGGGCGGCTGCAACAGCAGATTGCGCAGGTTCCGGGCGAAGACCTCGACGGCGTGCGTCTCGGCACGATCGGTCAGCTCTCTGCGGACGTCTCGCTCCAGGCCGGGCAACACCAGCCGCGTGAGCGCATCGCGGCCGCAACCGCGGAGAAAATCGGCGTGCGGATGTTCCGGCGAGACCAACAAATCGTCGATCACGCGGTCCATGGCTTCGAGATCGACGTCGATCCGCACTCGCAGCACCCGCGCTCGCTCGCCGCGATTGATGGCCAGCACGCGGTGGGGCGGCACGTTGCCGATTGATTCGCTGTACTGAAAATAGTCGCGGAACGCCTTGTCGAAGTCCTTCTCCTTTTTGGTTTTGGCAACCTGCTTCGGCCTGGGGCGCTTCGGTTTCTTGGCCTTGGGCGCCGTCGTCCCGCTGCCGGCAGGCTGCCCATCGCCGGGGGATGGCGCGGTGCTTGCGGCCGGTTCAACCGTGGCTGTGGGGCCGGCGGTCTCGCTGGCTTCGACGGTTGACGTGGATTCGACGCTCGCACGGGGCTCGGAGGGCCTCGTTGGCTCGACGCACGCTGGTTCGCTTGCGGCGGCGGCCGAACCGCTCGTCGCCGGTTCTGCAACCGCCGTCCGTTTGACCTCGATGAACTGCGATTCGTCGGGGAAAAGAGGCAACACCTCCGGTGCTTGCACGGCCTCAGCCGGGAGCGACCGATCGTCGGCGGCGGGTGCCGATCGCTCCGGGGACGCAGCCGCATTACCCGCCGGCTCTCGTTCCGACGACTTGTCTTTGGTCTTGGTTTCGCTTTCCAACCGCGTCGAGACCAGCTTGCCGCTGCGTTCGAGAATGACCCGCAGCTTGCCGCGGAAGTCGGCCCTTTCGCTGAACCACTCGGCGAGGATATGTCCGGCGCCCAGCAGGGCATCCGCCGCCGTGGCCACCTTGCGATCGGTGTTGACGAAATCGTTTGCCCGTGCGTCAAGATCGGCGCAGGCCGGACTGGCGTTCAGAATCTCGTCGGCCAGCGGCTCCAGACCGCGCTCGCGGGCGGTGGTGGCCAGCGTCTGCTTTTTAGGCTTGTAGGGAAGATAGAGGTCTTCGAGACGCTTGGCGGTGTCGGCGGCGGCGACCGCGGCCGACAGTTCCGGCGTGAGTTTGCCTTGCGAGTCGATCGACCGCAGGATCGTTTGCTTGCGTTCGGTCAACAGGCGCAGCTTGACCACGCGCGACTGCACTTGGCGAATCTGCTCTTCATCCATCCCGCCGGTCTGGTCTTTGCGATACCGGGTGATGAACGGCACGGTATTGCCGGCGTCGAGCAACTCGACGACCGTGTTGACCCGCGTGGCCGCCAGACCCAGTGTTTGAGAGACCTGCCCCAGGTCGATCGCAGTCGTAGTCGCCATACAGGCTGTCAGAAAAAGGGAGCGGAGTTCCTGTCTCGAGGAACCGCGGCGCCGAGAATCAAGAATGAAGTCGTTTTGGCAATCTAGGAACTCGCTCATCGGCTGTCAAGCTGCCTACTCGTGCCGCAAGGCCTCCGTGGGCATGAGCGCGGCCGCGCGCCAGGCGGGGTACAGCCCGCCGAACAATCCGACAAACACGGCGATGGAAACGCCTTGCGCGACGGTCGCCAAATGCACCTCGCCGCTGACCACCCGCGCATAAAGCGGCATTCTGCTCAAAGCGACGGTCGCGGCGACAGCCACAACGGTACCGACAACCGCTCCGGCCAGCGACAGCAACAGCGATTCGCCCAGGATCATGCGCATCACGCGCGATCTTCGCCAGCCCACCGCCCGCAGGACGCCGATCTCGTGAACGCGCTCGAATACCGACATGACCATCGTGTTCAGCGTACCGATGGCGCCCACGACGAACGCCACGGCGCTGGTCAGCCACGCGGCTGAGCGGGCCAGCCGCAGTTCGATGGCCGTGTCGGCGTAATCGCGTCCCGACATGGCGTCGAGGCCCGGCGCGAGGCTCTTGATTCGCTCGCGCAGGGCTTCAACGGAGGCCCGGTCTTTGTCGACGGCCGTAACCATGAAGAAGGTGATGTCGCCCTGGCGACCCAGGAGCTTCTGCATTTCGTCGAGCGCCATGACCAGCGAGCCGTTCTCAAAAACATTATGGCTCTGATAGATGCCGACGACCGTGAAGCTTTGTCCGGAGATGACTTCGACCTCGTCGCCCACCTGTTTGTTCAGGCTTTTGGCCAGCACGCTGCCGAGCATGACCGCGTGGCGATCGCCCGGTTCGATCCGCCGGCCGGCGACCACTTGCATCTGATCGAAATAAGAACTGTCGGCGGGCCAGCCGTTGACGGTCACGCCGAACAGGTCGTGCTCTTCGAAGGAGACGACGTCCATTAGCCCCGGCACCGCCGATTCCACGTTCGGCAGTTGGGCGATGCGGCCGGCCAGGCGCATGTCGAGCGAACTGGTGATCCGCTGCGCCACGCCGGCGCGGAACACGACCAGATCGGCGCCGTGCTGTTCGTAGACCTTCAACAGCTCGGTCTCAAAACCTTTGGAGATGCCGACCAGCGTCACCACGGCGGCCACGGCCACGGCGATGCCCGAAGCCGTCAGTCCCGATCGGGCCGGCCGGCGACGGATGTTTTTCAAGATGAAGCTGAAAAAGTGCATGGACTCATCCAGTGCGTCGGGAATCCAGGATGAGCTTCATTCCTCGCGGGCTTGCCGAATCATGACGTGATTCTCCGTCGCTCGCGCAAGGGAGTCAATCGCGGTTTTGAGCACTGCGGGGAGCTCGGACCCGCTGAAATGGCGCGATGCCGCCGGTCGGCTAGTGACTTAGCCAACTCCCTATGGAACAATGATGTCGGGCAGGCGATTCATGGCAGTCCATTTTCGGGCCGCGACAATCATGCTCGACCTCGTCGTTTTCATTCTTCAGATCGCGATTGTCGCCGGCGTTGTGGTGTTTGCTGGTGTGGTGGGCAATGTCGCGGCGGTAATCTGTTGCCGCTCGGCGGAATTAGCGCTGAGCCAAGCATCGGTCAGCTCATCGAGCGCCGTTTCTTCCCATACGATGGTCATTCGAGGCCGCGCAGGCGTTCCAGCACTTGCTCGGTGGTGTACCACTTGTCGGATGCCTCGCGCCGTTCGATCTCATTTTCGCTGATCGGCGGTTCGGTCAAATCATATTCGTGCAAGCTCGGCATCGGCACGACTTGTGCCAAAACGCGGCCGCTATCGTCGCACAATTCCAGCGGTTGTGAGAGGTTGCCGAGTTTATGAAGCAATGCGGCATCTACGACAACTCTAGTCATGGCCAATCTCCGACGCGTTTTCTCAAGTCGCCTAGCCCGGATTATTCATGAGATGGTCGCCGCGTAGCGGCGACGGCGTGATTGCGGCGCGAAGGCGGCTCGGTGGCCGTCGGGGTGGCGATGGGCCGACAGTGCCCCCTTTCCCCCAGCTCGAAATTGGCGAACCGGCAGG